>JALRDW010000188.1 GCA_023262065.1 Acidimicrobiia bacterium
GCGGCGCGCTGCAGCTTCTCGGTGAAGTGCTGGCCGTGGAAGATGTTGTCGCCGAGGATCAGGCATACCGAATCGTCGCCGATGAACTCTTCACCGATCAGGAAGGCCTGGGCCAGGCCGTCCGGGCGCAGCAGCACGCCGTCGAGCCGAGTGAGGCACCGGGTCGGACCCCGGCGGCAGATGAACCGTTCGAGGTCGACGAGTCCGACGCCCGGGTGGTCGGCGACGTACCGCCGGATCGTCCTGTTCTGACACACGCTCTGATCGATCGCGCCGACGGCGTAGGAGGACAGTGAGATCGGCGCGGTGGTGACGACGAGCCGGCCACCGGTCGCGGTCAGGGTGGTGCGTGCCTCCTCGAGGGCGGCGGTCGTCCAGCGTCGGTACGTCGCATCGCAGGGTGCGTACCACCCGGTCCCGCGGTTCCCGGCGATGGAGCCGGCGTCCCCGAGCAGGAACAGCACCGTGTCGGGTCGGAACTCGCCCACCGCCCGGGCCCAGTTCACCGTGCAGTCCACGGCCGGATGCCCGCGCCCGAGTTCGGCCCCGCGTTCGAGGTCGACGGTCGGGAAGTGGCAGGCCGGGAACGCCGCGTTCAACGTGGTGGTGCGGGCGAGTGCGTCGCGGGGTTCGAAGCCCTCGTCGCCCAGGAACCAGCCGATGGAGTTCCCCACCACCATGAGGCGCGTCGTCCCCTCGCGCTGGGCGGCACGGGTGGCCGCCGCACGCGCCGCCGCCGCATCGACCCGAGCGATGCGGCGGTCGGGTGCGGCCCGCATGGTCGAACCGAAGGCCAACGCGACCAGCACCGCCGCGCTCACCGGGGTGAGCCAGCGCAGGGTCGGGGTCGACCACCGTCGTTGGCGGATCGGTTGCTCGACGTAGTGGTAGGACGCGAGTGCGATCGCGGTCGTCACCGTGAGGCGGACGGCGAGCAGGGCCCAGCCCTCCAGGCCCGTGCGACGGGCGTCGAGGTACACGTACACCGGCCAGTGCCACAGGTACAGCCCGTAGGAGATGAGCCCGGCGCCGACGAGTGGTCCCCACGCGAAGGCACGTGCGATCGGACCCGGCGTCGGATGAGCCACCGCTGCGATCACGATGGTGGCGCACACCCCGCAGAGCAGGAGGCCACCGGCGTACAGCCCCCGTCCCTCGAGACGCCACCAGCACAGCGCGAGCACGACGACCGAGACCGCAGCCGTCGCCTCGAGGGCGAGGCGCGTGCCGTCGCGCCGGGCCGGCCCGCGCCAGATGAGCCAGGCCGCGAGCGCTGCACCCATGAGGATCGCCGCGATGCGGGTATCGGTGCCGTAGTAGATGCGCACCGTGGCCTCGGTGGCGAACCAGAACCGCAGCGCGAGGGCGGCGGACCCGGCCGCGAGCACGGCGCACGCGATGAACACGGTGCGGGCCCACGCGTCGGCGCGGCGACCGACGAGCAGGCCGAGCCCGGTCACCACGAGTGGCCAGAACACGTAGAACTGCTCCTCGATCGCGAGGCTCCACGTATGGGCGAGGGGGGATGGTGAGGTGAACAGCGTCCAGTAGTCGAAGCCACCGAGCACGAACCGCCAGTTCGCGACGTAGCCGAGGGTCGCGAGGAAGTCACCCCGGATGCGGGCCAGTTCGTTCGGTTCGGCGATGAACGCGGCGTAGATCGCCACCACGGCGAGCATGAGGAAGAGCGCGGGGAGGAGGCGGCGGGCCCGTCGGGCCCAGAACGGTCCGAGTGCGATGCGACCCGTCCCCGCCCCCTCGGCCAGCAGCAGGGAGGTGATGAGGAAGCCGGAGAGGACGAAGAACAGGTCGACGCCGAGGTACCCGCCCCGCAGCATCCCGCCGTGGAACAACAGGACGGCGATGACGGCGGCGCCGCGCACGCCGTCGAGGGCGCGGATGTGACGGGCGGTCGGTGCGGCCGCCGGGGGACGGGGGGTGGACGAGGGTCCGGTCACCCGAGCCGGAGGGTCTCGAGCGGCTCGAGCTTCGCGGCCCGGCGGGCGGGGTACAGCCCGGCGAGGACCGATACGACCATCGCCAGCACGATCCCGGCGGGCGGGATCCAGCGCTGGAGCACGAACACCCAGCCCGACAGCCAGACGCCGACGAGGATCGCGAGCGCCCCGACGAGCACGCCGAGGATGCCACCGAGGAAGCCGACGACCATCGCCTCGAGGAGGAACTGCTGCGCGATGGTGCGTCGGGTGTGGCCGAGCGCCCGGCGGATGCCGATCTCCGTGGAGCGCTGGATCACCGAGATCGACATGACGTTGGCGATGCCGATGCCGCCGACGATGATCGCCAGCAGCCCCATCGAGGCGACGATGAGCTGCAGCTGCTTGTCGGACTGCGCGGCGAGCTGGAGGGCCTCGGCCTGGATCTCGGTGCCGACCTCGTCGGGCCCGCCGAGCGAGATCGCGGTGCGGAGGGTGTCGGCCGTCGCCTGCTCGGTGCCGTCATCGGACCGCACGTAGAGCTTCGTCGGCTGGATGTCCTCCTTGACGAAGTCACGGTCGGCGGCGGAGAACGGGATGAAGGCCGCGTTGTCCAGGGTCGGGTCGAGCTCGACCTTCCCGAGGATCCCGACGACGCCGTAGGGCTTGCCGGCGAGGTCGATCGTGCGGTTCTCGCCGGGCAGGTACCCGATCTCGTTCGCGAGACCGGAGCCGATCACGACCGTGCGCGAGTCCATCTCCGCGTCCGCGTCGCTGATCCAGCGGCCACTCAGCATGTCCACTTCGAGCACGAACGGCAGGCGGGTGTCGGCGGCCAGCACCGGGATCGGCGTGGTCTCGTACTTCCGCCGGGCCTTCTCGTAGGGGCTCACGGTGATGTCGGTGAGCTGTACGACCGCGGAGACCTTCTCCACGGTCTCGACCTGCTCGGCCCGCTCGGTCGCGTCCACGGGCAACTTCGGACGCTCGGAACCGAACGAGGACGCGGCGGTCGCGGTGATGAGGTTCGTCCCGAGCTGGGCGACCTTGCGCTTGAGATCACCCTTCGCGGAGTCGGTGAGGCCGACGGCCGCGACGATGGCGGCGACGCCGATGACCGGACCCATGAGGAGCAGCAGCGTGCGGACCTTGCGGGCGAGCAGCCCGCCGATGGCGACGCTCACGAGATCACGGAAGTTGCGTGAGATCACGCCCGTACCTTCCGGTCGTCGCCGACGATCTCACCGTCTCGCATCGAGATCTTGCGATCCGCCCGGTCGGCCACGCCGAGGTCGTGGGTGACGAGCACCACGGCTCGCTCCGGGGACCGGAGCGACTCGAAGATCTGCATGACGTTCTCGGCGTTCTTGGAGTCGAGCGCCCCGGTCGGCTCATCGGCGAGCACGATGATCGGGTCGGCGACGAGCGACCGGGCGAGGGCCACTCGCTGCTGCTCACCGCCGGAGAGCTGCACGGGTCGGTGGTCCCAGCGCTGACCGAGTCCGACGCGCTCGAGTGCGTCCATCGCCTTGTCATGGCGCTCGTTCGGCTTCATGCCGCGGTACAGGAGCGCGGTCTCGACGTTCTGCAGTGCGCTGAGGTGGCCGATGAGGTGGAACTGCTGGAACACGAACCCGATGGTGCGGCCACGCAGGCGGGTGCGGTTGGTGTCATCGAGGGTCGTGATCTCCTCACCCGCGATGCGGATCGACCCGGAGGTCGGGAGGTCGAGGCAGCCCAGGAGACCGAGCATCGTGGACTTCCCGGAACCCGACGGGCCGACGATGGCCATGAAGTCCCCGGGCATGATGCGCAGTGAGACCTCGCGCAGCGCGTAGACCTTGACCTCGTCGCCGTAGACGCGCGAGACGTTCGTCAGCTCGAGGAAGGGCTCGGTGCCCTCCGGGGTCATCGGGTTCGGGTCGGTCACTGGGCGGCGCTCGTGACGGAGACCACGACGAGCTCGTCGCCCTCGAGGCCCTCGGTGATCTCCACGTACTCGTCCTGGGCGAGGCCGAGCTCGACCTTGACCCGCTTGAGGCGACCCTCGTCGTTCACGACCCGGACGAAGTTGCCGGAACCGGACTTCAGCACTGCGGCGATCGGGACGGCGAGCACGTTCTTGCGCTCGGCGAGGGTGATGTCGATGCTCACGCTCGCACCGTCGACGTTCGGCAGGTCACCGGTGGCCGACACGATGCCCTCGTAGACCTCGGACTTGTCGGATCCGACCGTCGCCGAATCGTCGAGCGCCGTGATGATGCCCGGGTACTGCGTGCCGCCGGCCTCGAGTTGGATCTGGGCCTCCATGCCGAGTTCGACCTTGGCCCGCTCGGTGCCGGACAACTTGAGCTTCACGCTGATGGCGGGCTCGGTGAGGTCAAGCACGGGCGATCCCTGCAGGACGAACTCGCCGGCGTCGACCGCGACCGTGCCGACCCGGGCCGGCCAGTTCGCGACGATCATGTCGGACGGATAGAAGATGACGTCGTCGGAGAACGTGCGCATCGGGATCGTGACGCTCGAGGTCCCGGCCCGCATGATGACGATGCCCGAGAGCACCTGGTAGTCCTGGCCCGGGGTGGCCGAGCCGCCGACCTGGAAGTTGATCGTCGTGTCCTCGACCATCGGCTGGTTCGCGGTGATGGTGAAGGTCGTCGTCCCGCCCTCACGGACCGAGCCGCCACCCGAGATGTTGAGCTCGGGCACGTCGCCGGACTCGACGGTGATCGCGGCCTGGGACGGCGAACCGATCTGGTACGGCTGCGGGTTGATGTCCGGATCGGGGACGATCGTGGCGGTGAGGATCTCATCGGGTTCGACGTCGTCGTCGGTCCGCGGCGTGATGGTGAACGTGGTCTCGGTCTGTCCGGCGCCGAGGGTCACGTAGTCCTCAGCCAACGGGCGGTAGTCGTCCTCGACCGTCATCGAACCGCCGAGGGTCACGAAGATGTCGAGGCCACGGTTGAGCTCGAGGGTCGAGGTCAAGCGGAAGGTCGCGCCCTGGCCCTCGTTCACCTTCGCGGAGTCCGCCGAGATCGTGATGACCGGCGTGCCGGTGTCGTCGTCCTCGATGGTGACGGTCGCCCGGTCGGTCGGCCCGACGACGAAGTTCGGGTCGTTCCCGAACTGCACCTGGAGCACGACCGTGATCTCCTCGTCCTCCTCGACGATGCGGTCGTCGAAGATCTCGGTGCAGAACTGCTGGGATGACTGCCCGGCGAGGATCGTCACGTCGCCCTCGAGAGTCTTGTAGTCGCCGTCACGGGCGCTGTCGGCACCGCCGGCGTCCCCCTGGATCTGCAGCGGGATCACCGTGTTGCGCGAGGGCGCGACATCCGCAGTCACGGTCCAGCAGGCGGTGTCGCCCCCCGGGTTCTCCTGCACGGTCGGCGTGCTCGTGGCGATCTCGATGATCGGCTTCTCGGGGGTCCCGACCCGTCGGTACGCGGCGAGGGAGGCCTGCACCCGTCCACGGCGCGCCGGCGCGATGGGCCCGACCCGGGTCGATGCGTCGGTGCTCACCGACGAGGCGGTCGAGAGGATGGTGGCCACGGCCGAGCCCCGCCGCCCGGTGCGGTACCCCGCGCTGTTGCCGGTGATGGCGATCTGGACGGTCTCGTCGGTCTCGGGCTTCGCACCGCCGTAGCCGTACTTGTTCTGCCACCGGGCGAGCGCCGAACGGGTCTGCTCGGTGTAGGTGCGGTCGACCCGACCGGGGCTGAACCCGTCGGCAGCGAGGATGCGCTCGAGTTGGAGCACGTCGGGGCCGTCGGAGCCCACGTCGAGGGTGCGGAAGAACGAGAAGTCGCCGGGCACCGCCACGGCGGCCCGGCCGTCGAGCGCGAACGGGACGTCGCCGACGTTGACCTCCTGCCCGTCGTCGACGTTCATCTCGCTCACGCGGCCGTCCGTCGGGGCGTTGATGGTCTGGGTCTTCTCGCGGCGGAGCTCACCGTTGACCGAGAGGATGTCCTGCAGCGTCTGACGCGAGACGGGCTGCGGCGTGATGGCCGACTCCTTCGCCGACTCACCGCCGCAGCCGGCGAGCAGCCCGACGGTGAGGGTGACGGCGCCGAGGACGGCGAGGGGACGCTTCGACATGGAGGGGGCTCCTGGTCAGTTGTCGTTGAACAGCCCGTTCTGGGCCGAGCACTGGTTGAGGTCACGACTGTTGATCGTGCCGTCGGGGGAGGAGAACTGCGTCGGTGTGATGAGGCCGATCTCGTTCGTCGAGGTCTCCACGGTCCACCCGCGCTTCTCGAGGCAGGGCTTGAGCTTGAGGAAGCCCTTGTTGCGCTCCTTCACCTGCTTGGGCGAGAGCTTCGTGCGGACGCTCTGGAACTCCTGGAGGATCTGGATGATCCCGGTGCGCGATGCGCACTTCGAGAGGATGGATACGTACTCCGGGTCCTGGAACGCGGGGTTCGAGCGGTCGAGCAGGTTGCCGCGCACCTTGTCGCCGTTCGCGGTGAGGCAGGACGAGAAGTTCGCGTACGCCTCGAAGAGGCGTTGCTCGACCGGTCGGTTGTCGACGTTCTGGGGGACGTCACCGGCTGCACCGGTGCCGGTCCCGACCGGCTGGCCCTTGGCCGCGCGCGCCTTGTACTGCTTGACCTGCTTCGGCGTGAGGACCTGCACGTCCTCGGGGCTGCGGACCACGACGCTCGTCGACGCCGACCCGCCGCACGCGCCCAGCAGGAGGGTTACGGCGACGACCAGGCCCCCGGTTGCCCGTCGTCCTCGATGCATTGCCATGGTGCACGGCCCCCCGGGTGCCCAGTGATGGTCGGGGCACGTTACCGGTCCGGGCTCCCAGATCTCCATCGCCCCCGGCTTCGGCCGGTCCGGGCGCGAGAACGGGCCCCGGAGCGCTCGGGAGCGCCCCGGGGCCCGTCCGTCGGACCGGAGGTGACCGGGATCAGCCGTCGATGAGGTTCTTCGGCGTGAACGAGGCGGTCTCGCCGTTGAAGTCCTGGAGCTCGCTGATGCCCGCGAAGTACCCGGCCGAGCGCGAGTACTGGACGAGGGTGAAGTTCTCACCGAGGAACCAGTCGTTCTTGATGTTCGACACGAACTCCGCGCCGTCCGGCATGAGGCCGAGGCCCTCCATCGTCGTGGTGCGGGCGGACTCCATCACCGCGAGGCGGTTCGGGGCCTTCGCCGACTCGAGGATGTGCTGGAGTGCCGCGCCCGCGGTCCACCCGTAGGCGACGATGCCGTTCGTCGGGTCGGTGGTCGACTCGCCGTACTGCGCGATCTTCTCCTTGTAGAGCTTCATCGCGGCGTTCTCGACGAGATCGGGGTTGGCCGGGTCCATGAGCGGCGACACGCTGATGACCCCGTCGCCGGACTCGCCGGCGATCGTCATGAGGGTCTTCGACGTGCAGGTACCGGACATGTAGGTCATCGGCTTCCAGCCCGACGCCGCGACGTTCTTGAGCGCGTCGGGGCAGGCGAGCAGGGTGGCGCCGAGGACGAGCACGTCGGCCTTGGTGGCCGCGAGCGTGGTGACCTGGGACTTGGTGTCGGGGGTCTCCGGGTCGTACTGCGCGACCTTGACGACCTTGAGCTTCGTGCCCTTGACGAGCGAGGCCAGCGTCTCGGAGTAGGCGGCACCGAAGTCATCGTTGGCGCGCAGCACCGCGATCGTGGCCTCGGGCTTCTCCGCCTGGAGGTAGTCGACGAGCGCCTTCATCTCGTCCGGGTAGGGCACGAGGAAGGTGCCGAGCAGCCACGGGTAGTCGCGGTTGCCCCAGGCCGGGGACCCGGTGGCGGCCAGCAGGCTCGGCACGCAGGCTTCGTTGACCGCATCGCGGATGGCGAGGTTGTTCTTCGTGCCCACCACGTTGAAGAGGCCGAACACCTCGTCGTCGAGGAGCGACTGCACGTTCGCGACCGTCTTGGCCGCCTCGTAGGCGTCGTCCTTGGCGACGAGTTCCACCTTGTACTTCTTGCCGGCGATCTCGACGCCGCCGAGCTCGTTGTTCATGTACTCGAGGTACGCCTGCGAGCCGGCGAGGATCTCCTTGAACGCGGAGTAGATGCCGGACTGCGGGAGGCTCGTCCCCAGGGTGATCGTGTCGCCCTCGACCGTGACCTTCGACGGGTCGGTCGGGCACTGCGAGGTGTCGATGGCGCCGGACGTCGAACCGCCCCCACCCCCGCCGTTGTCATCGCTGCGGCCGCCGCCGCATGCGGCGAGGACGAGCGCGAGGACTGCCAGGAGCGCGGTGATCGTGATGAACCGGCCGGATCGGCCGGTGGTGACTCGCTGCATGGTGCTTCCTTTCGTGGGTGGTGCGAGGAGGTCAGGGCGCGACGGACGCGCCGAGCGGTTCGGCGGGTTGACGACGGGTGAGGATCCGGCGCAGGAGACGACGGAATCCGCCGACGATGCCGTCCGGGAGGAAGTACATCAGCACGATGAGCATGATGCCGAAGATCGCGGGCGACAGCACCTCCTTGCCGCTGAGGAAACCGGACAGGAAGGGAGGATCCGCGACGAAGTCCGTCGTCTGCTCCTGGATCATGACGACGAGGAACCCGCCGATGAGCGGTCCGAACACCGTTGCGGTGCCGCCGATCACGACCGCGACCAGGAACAGGATCGACAGGTTGAAGGTGCCGATCTTCTCGGCGTTGGCGATGCCGGTCACCTGCACCGACAGGGCCCCCGCGACCCCGGCGTACAGGGCGCTCAGCGCGAACGCGAGGACCTTGGTGCGGGCGAGGTCGACGCCGACGGTCGTGGCCGCGGCCTCGTGGTCGCGCACGGCGATGAGGGCGCGTCCGAACCGCCCGCGCACGATGAGCCACACGCCTCCGAGGAGCGCGAGGGAGATGGTGAGCGCGAGGTAGAAGCCCCACTGGTCGGGCTGGAGCCCACCGGGCATCCACTCGGGCGGGCGCAACGAGGCCGAGGGGACCCGGACGAGGTTGGTGCCGCCCACGCCGCGCACGAACTTCTTCGTGAGGTCGGGGAACACGACGGCGAGGCCGAGGGTGACGAGCGCGAGGTAGAGGCCCTTCACCCGCAGCGCCGGGATCCCCACGGCCACGCCGACGACGAAGGCGAGTGCGGCTGCGACCGGAATGGTCGCGAGCAGCGACCAGCCGTGGTCGTTCACGAGGATCGCGGTGGTGTACGCGCCGATTCCGAAGAACGCGCCGTGACCGATGGAGACCTGGCCGTTGTATCCGGTGAGCAGGTTGAGGCCCATGGCCGCGATGCCGAAGTAGATCGCGGTCGTCCAGAGCCGGACGTCGGCCGGCGCCTGCTGCTGGGGGAACCAGAGCAGGTACCCGAGGATCGCGAGGCCGACGACCGTGCCGACGATGAGGCGTTGGCGCCGCGCGCGCTCGGCCATCAGACCCGCTCGACCTTCACGTGTCCGAACAGGCCCTGCGGTCGGAGGAGCAGCACGACGAGGATGAGCCCGAAGGGCACGATGATCTCGATGCCGGCGAGTGCGGGGACGTACTGCCGGGTGAGGGCGTCGGCGATACCGATGATGAGTCCGCCGACCACGGCACCGATCGGGCTGTCGAACCCTCCGAGCGCGACGCCGGCGAACGCGAACACGAGGATGCCCTGCATCGAGCCGGCGGTCAGCCCGCTGGTCGTCGGCACGACGAGCGCGCCGGCGAGGCAGCCGAGTGCGGCGGCCAGACCCCAGCCGAGCATGAGCATGGTGGCCGCCGAGACGCCGAGCAGCCGCGCCGAGTCGGCGTTCGACGCAACGGCACGCAGTGCGAGGCCGACCTTGGTCCGCTGGAGCAGCGCCCACAGGAGCAGGCACTCGACGGCGAGGACGGCGATGAGCACGAGCGTGTCGGAGCGGAGGCTCACCCCGCCGATGAGCCAGTTGCGGTCCGGGTACGCGCGGGGCAGCGCCTTGGCCTCCACTCCGAAGAACAACTGGGCGAGCGCGTTGAACGCGAGGAAGAGCCCGATCGTCACGATGACGAGCACGAGGGGCGAGGACTGCTCGAACGGTCGGATGACGATCCGCTCGATGAGCGCGCCGCCGATGAACGCGAGGATCATCGAGACGATGATGGCGAGCCAGACCGGCAACCCGAGCCGGGTGAGCTCCCAGGTGACGTAGGTCGAGAACAGCGCCATCTCGCCCTGTGCGAAGTTGAGGATCCCGGTGGTGCGGAAGATGAGGACGATGGCGAGACCCAGCGACGCGTAGATGACGCCGTTCTGGATCCCGTTCATGATCTGGCTCAGGAAGACGGTCATCAGATCCCCAGGTACGCCTTGCGGACATCGTCGTTGCCCGCGAGTTCGGTCGCGGTGCCCTCGACGACGATCTCGCCCGTCTCGAGCACGTAGCCCCGCGTCGCGATCGCGAGCGCGAGCGTCGCGTTCTGCTCCACGACGAGCATCGAGGTGCCGAGGTCGCGGTTCATGTCGCCCAAGGTGCGGAACAGGCCCTGGGTGATGAGCGGGGCGAGACCGAGCGAGGGTTCGTCGAGCAGCACGAGACGCGGCCGGGCCATCATCGCCCGGGCGATCGCGAGCATCTGCTGCTCGCCGCCGCTCATGCCCCCGGCCTGCTGCTGCCGTCGCTCGGCGAGCCGCGGGAACATCTCGTACCAGCGCTCGAGGTCGGTGCCGACCTCCTTGTCCCGCCGGGTGTACGCGCCGAGCCGGAGGTTCTCCTCCACCGTGAGGTCGGTCACGGTGCCCCGGCCCTGCGGCACATGCGCGACGCCGGCCTGCGCGACCTGCTCGGGGCGGGCCCCGGCGATCGAGCGGCCGTCGAAGACGACCTCGCCCGAGGTCTCGACCATGCCGCTCAGGGCCCGCAGCGTCGTGGTCTTGCCCGACCCGTTCGCCCCGAGGATCACGACGACCTCGCCCTCATCGACGTGGAAGTCGATGCCGCGCAGTACCTCGACCGGTCCGTAGCCGGCGCGCAGGGACCGCACCTCGAGGAGGCTCATGCGCCCTCCCGGTCGTCGGGGTGCCCGAGGTAGGCCTCGATGACCCGCGGGTCCCCGCTGATGTCGGTGGGCGTCCCCTCGGCGATCTTCGAACCGAAGTCGAGCACGACGATCTTCTCCGAGATCGCCATGACCATCTGCATGTGGTGCTCGACGAGGAGCACCGACATGTCCAACTCGGTGTGGAGGGTCCGGACGAGCTCGGCGAGTTCGTCGACCTCCGAGTGGGTGAGCCCGGCCGCCGGCTCGTCCAGCATGAGCATCCGCGGGTGCGCCGCGAGCGCACGGGCGAGTTCGACCCGTTTGAGGGTGCCGTACGGGAGTCCGGCGGCGTGGTGGGACGCGAGGTGGGCGAGGTCGAGGCGTTCGAGGACCTCGAGGGCCTGGGCGCGGCGTGCGTGCTCCCGTTCGCGCTTCGCGTGGGCGCCGAGCATGACGTTCTCGAGCACGGTGAGCGCAGGGAACAGAGCGAGGTTCTGGAAGGTGCGGGTGATGCCGTGGGCCGCGATGCGGTGCGCGGGTTCGCCGAGCAGGTCCGTGTCGCCGAACCTGATCGTGCCGGCCGTCGGTTCGTAGAGCCGGCTCACGCAGTTGAAGAGGGTCGTCTTCCCGGCACCGTTCGGGCCGATGAGGGCGCAGATCTGGCGCTCCTCGACGGTGAAGGAGAGGTCGGCGAGAGCGACGATGCCGCCGAACTCGACCCGGACCTCGTCGACCGTCAACCGCGCTGGCGCGCCCGCCCCCGTCACGGGGTGGAACCTACCCGGCGATCCGGGGGGCCGCTCGGGACCGTGGCGTCGCTCGGGGCGCGCCCGCGCGCCCGGCGGATCACCCGATCGAGATGACGAAGTACGCGGGGTTCGCGCTCGAACTCACGGTGTAGGGCCGCTTGGAGTCGAGGTCGAGGACCCAGGCCATGTCACCGGCGGTGTTCGTCTGGACCGAGGCCTGCAGCACGTGGTTGAGCGTCTTCGGGATGATCACGTTGTCCCCGCTGTACGCCTGCGGGTCGTTGGGGTCGCCGAGGGTGGCGCCGGTGAAGGTCACCACGAGCGGGGTGCCCTCGATGGTGATGGGCTCACCCTCGGAGTTCGTGAACGGTCCGGCCTTGTACTCGACCGAGGCGCTCGGCGTGGTCGGGGTGAAGTTGAAGCGGATCGTGTCGATGCAGCCGCTGGCCTGCGGGACGACACCCTGGAGCGTGGCCACCGTGGTGGAGGCACCGCCCGGGGTCTCGGTCGGCTCCGTCGTGCCCGAGAACGGGCACTGCGTGGTCGTCGTCGTGTCGCCGCCACCCTCGTCGCTCGAGGAGCACCCGAGCGGGACGAGGCCCAACGCCAGCACCCCGACCACCACCGCCGTCCTCCGGAGGACCCGCATCACGCCTCGTTTCGTCGTTCGTCGAACCGGTGTGAACCTAGCGCCCCCGATGTGCCCGCACGGGGGAGGAACGGATGGCAGAGTCTGCGGTCATGAGCGCGGCATGCTGCGGGCCCTCCCGCGACGCGGGTTCGGTCGGTCCGGACGGTGCCGGGTCCGACGCCGACCGACCCGTCCCCGCTGCGGGTCCGCCCGACCCGGCTCGCCCGACCCTCGTCACCCTTCCCGGCGGCACCTTCCGGATGGGCAACCCGCGGGACGACGCCTACCCGGGCGACGGCGAGGGACCGGTGCACGAGGTCGAGCTCGCCCCGTTCCGGATCGCCCGCGACGCGGTCACGAACGACGAGTTCGCGACGTTCGTCGCGGCGACCGGCCACGTCACGGAGGCCGAACGGTTCGGGTGGTCCTTCGTGTTCGCCGGCCACCTCCCCGACGAGTTCCCGGACACCCGCGGCGTCGTGGGGGCCGAATGGTGGCGGCAGGTGTTCGGCGCGACCTGGCGAACGCCCGACGGGCCGCAGTCGGAGCTCACCGGGCGGGGTCGCCACCCGGTCGTCCACGTGGCGTGGTCCGACGCCGTGGCCTACTGCGCGTGGGGCGGGTACCGGCTGCCGACCGAGGCCGAGTGGGAGTACGCGGCCCGCGGCGGTCTCGACGGGCGGGCGTTCCCGTGGGGCGACGAGCTCGAACCCGGAGGGGAGCACCGGATGAACGTGTTCCAGGGCGACTTCCCGGCCGGTGACACGGGGGCCGACGGGTGGACCGGACCCGCGCCCGTCGGCACGTACCCCCCGAACGGCTTCGGGCTGCACGACATGACCGGCAACGTCTGGGAGTGGTGCGCGGACTGGTTCGACCGCGAGGCCTACGCCGCCCACCGGCGCGTCGACCCGCGGGGTCCGGCGACGGGTGAGCGGCGGGTGATGCGCGGCGGCTCGTACCTGTGCCACGCCTCGTACTGCCGGCGGTACCGCGTCGACGCCCGCAGCGCGAACACCCCGGATGCGAGCGTCGGCAACCTCGGGTTCCGGGTCGCGGCCGACGCCTGACCCACCGGGCGCGTCCGTGAGCGTGCGCCGCCGACCTGGGTACTCCGGCCCCCCGATCCGCGGCGGTCGTGGACCGCGCGGGTCCTAGGTCCCGGGACCTCGGTCCCACCCGCGCGCCCGCACGTCGGGCTTCGCACAACGCCCCATCAACTCGGTCCCGCACGCTGGAGCGCGTGGGGTGGATCCGCCGAAACCCCTGGTGTCCGCATCGACGACCAGGAAGAAGGCGATCCCCATGGGCCTCGCTCGCAAGCACATCATCCGCACCACCCTCGCCGCCGCCACCGTCGCCGCGATCGCCGCCCCGGCGCTCAGCGCCGGTGCCGCTTGGAGCGGTCCCAGCGTCAAGGTCACCAGCCCGGCCATGGGCTCGACCGTCCGTGGTGCCGTCACCATCGTGAGCGACGGCGGCGTGGGCACCTACGGCTCGTGGACCCCGACCAACGTGAGCTTCGCGGTCGACGGGGTGAACCTCGGCAACGCCACCTCCCGCACCTCGGCCGGCTGGTCGATCGTCTGGGACTCCACCCGGGTCGGGGACGGCTTCCACCAGATCACGGCGACCGCCTACAGCACCAAGGGCCGTTCCTACCGTTCGCCCGCCATCAACGTGACGGTGGCGAACTCGAGCGGCTCGTCGACGGCGGTCACCACCACCACGACGACGGCACCGCCGGCCACGACCACGACCACGGCGCCGCCCACCACGACGACCACCGTTCCGGCCTCGCCGGTCACCCGGTACTCGGGCTGGCTCGGCACCGGCCAGACCGGTGGTCCGAAGTCGATCACCGACGCCATCAACGACGCGGTGAACACCCACGCCGGACTCGCCCGGGTCGAGGCGACCATCCCCTACCAGGGCAACTGGAACTACACCCGGTACGACGCACTGCTCGCCGCGGCGAAGGCCAAGGGCGTCCAGGTGATGTACCTGTTCGACTACACGCCGCAGGAGCTCTTCCCGACCTACAACGGCGCAGTGGTCAAGGACCTGTGGGGCGGCTCGAGCCCCTCGACCACCATCCACTCCTTCCCGCGTGACCCGGCCCTCCAGGACAAGTGGGTGGCCTACGCGATGAAGCTCGTCGACTACAGCGAGTCCCGGTACCCGGGCGTGGTCGGTGCGATCGAGTGGGGCAACGAGCCCAACGGTTGGGAGTTCGGCAGCCAGCACGCCCAGTACCCGGTGAAGCCGACCGAGTACGCGTCGCTCCTCGGCCGGGCCCACACCGCCCTCAAGGCCAAGTACCCGAGCATCGTCTCGGTGGCCGGTGGCACCTCGCCGGGCACGACGAGCCGGACCGGCGGCGGCACGCAGGGCACCGCGAGCGACTCCTACTCCTCGGTGTCGCCGGCGACCTGGACCCGGGTGGTGAACGGGGTCTCCGAGACCCACACGGGGTGGTACGACCTGCTCAAGGCCGCCGGTGCGCAGCCCGGCACCCACTTCGACGCCATCGCCGGTCACTTCTACGACACGACGATCAACTCGAACTGGTCGCAGCCCTTCGACAAGCTCTGGGCGGTGTGGTCCGGCCCGCAGGTGTGGGCGACCGAGCAGTCGGCCTCCTCGAACCCGGCCGAGCGTGCGGGCGTCAGCGAGGCGACGCAGGCCACCTGGTGGCAGCAGAACCTCGACGCCTGGAAGGCCAAGGGCACGAAGGCCGGTGTCTTCTTCGCCTTCTGCAACTACGACCGCAACACGACCGACCTCTTCGGGTACTACGGCCTCCGCCGCGGCGACGGCACCCCGAAGCCGGCCTTCGACATCTACGCAGCCCGCAACGGTCGAGCCTGACCGGCAGCGTCCCCGCCCCGACGGGACGAACGAGCGGCCCCGGACCCGACCCGGGGCCGCTCGTCGCGTCCGGGACGGATCGGGCGATCCTCGCCACTCGGCACCGACCGGACCCCTCCCCGCCCGGTGGGTCCGCGCGTGGCAGGCTGGTCATCCCTGAAAGTCTCCCGACGAAAGGCGAGGCCGTATGACGCTCGGCGCATGGCAGGTCGGTGAGGTCGTCCTCACGATGCTCTGGTTCACCTGCTTCTTCATCTGGATCTGGCTGTTCATCTCCGTCGCGATGGACATCTTCCGCAGCCACGACATGGGCGGCGTGGCCAAGGCGCTCTGGATCGTGTTCGTGATCTTCCTGCCGCTGCTCGGGGTGCTCGTGTACCTCATCGCCCGCGGCGGCAAGATGGCCCAGCACAACATCGAGGCGGCCAAGGCCCAGGACGCCGCGATGAAGGACTACATCCGTCAGGCCGCCGGTGGCAGCACCGCCGACGAGCTCGAGCGGCTCGCCGGCCTCAAGGACAAGGGCGTCATCACCCAGGCCGAGTTCGACGCCCAGAAGGCCAAGCTGCTCGGCTGATCCACCCACCGCACGGTCGACCGAGGCTGAAGAGCGGGTGAAGACGCC
>JALRDW010000217.1 GCA_023262065.1 Acidimicrobiia bacterium
GCACGGGGCGGTGTCGTCGGCTGTCTGAAGCATATGCCGGGCCATGGCCGCGCCACGCTCGACACGCACAAGGCACTGCCCCGCGTCACGGCACCACGGGCGGAACTGGAGGCCGACTTCGCCCCGTTCCGCACGCTCGAGCGGGCGCTCGGCGAGACGCGCCCCGCGCAGCCGGCCGCGACCGACATTCCCGCCGCGCGCTTCGACCAGCGCCTGCCCTTGCCTCCGGCCGAGGCGCGCACCGAGGCCGAGCTCGCGCCGTACCCGCGCACGCGCCCGATGCTCTACACCTCCGGCACCACGGGTGTACCGAAGGGGGTGTGGACCGGCCTCCTGGCCGACGACGAGGCCGCCGCCCTCGCCCTCGACGAGCGCGACACCTGGGGCTTCTGCGCCGAGGACGTCCACATCGTGGCCTCGCCGCTGCACCACTCGGCCCCCATGCGCTTCGCCGGCGGCGTGCTCCTGGCCGGCGGCACGGTCGTGATCCCCGGACCGTTCGAGGCCGCGACCTTCATCGACGCGCTCACCCACCACCGGCCGACGAACGCGTTCCTCGTCCCTGCGCACCTCCAGCGGCTGCTCGCGCACGCCGACGCCACCGGCGTCCCGCTCCCCCTCGAGTCGTTCCGTCGCGTCGCCCACGCCGGTTCCGCCTGCCCCGAGCCGCTCAAGCGTCGTGCACTCGCCGCCTTCCCGGTCGGCAGCCTGTGGGAGTTCTACGGCTCGACCGAGGGACAGTTCACCGTGTGCTCACCGGAGGAGTGGCTCGCCCGCCCCGGCACCGTCGGTCGGGCCCGGCCCGGGCGTTCGCTCACCGTCGACGAGGACGACCTCATCTGGTGCCACGTGCCGGCGTTCGCACGGTTCGAGTACTGGCGCGATCCCGATCGCACGGCGGCGGCCTGGCGTGATGGAGCCTTCAGCGTGTTCGACATCGGCAGCCTCGACGCCGATGGTTACCTCTTCCTCGACGGCCGACGCGACGACCTCATCATCTCCGGCGGGGTGAACGTCTACCCGCTCGAGATCGAACGGGCGCTCCTGCTCGTGCCCGGCGTGATCGACGTGTCGGTCTTCGGTGCACCGGACGAACGGTGGGGCGACCGGGTGTGCGCCGCGATCGTCGGGTCCGTCGACGATGCCGCGCTCGACGCCTGGGCCCGCGAGCACCTCGCGCCCCACAAGCGTCCCAAGGAGTACGTGCACGTCGATGCGATCCCGACCACCACGATGGGCAAGGTCCGCCGATCGCGCCTCGCCGAGGATCTCGGGATCGGATCCCGCTGACGCTCAGGCGCGTCGGCGCTGCAGCGTGACCGCAGGATCCGACGCGACCGCAGCGAGGGTTCCGGCCCCACGGTCCGGGTCGATGCCGAGCACCTCGTCGAGGAACCCGGCGGCGATCCGGGCCTGGAGCGCGACCGCCTCGCGCCACGAACGCATCCCGGGCTCGCGGGTGTCGGCCGCAGTGCTCTCGAGGTAGTCACGGAGGTTCTGCGGGAGATCGGGCACCTGCGGCGCGAGCTCCGCGTAGAGCCCGACGTCGCTGCAGGCCTGGTGTGCGGCGTCCGCCACGTCGACCCGCACCGTGTCGGGCGTCGAGAGGAGGGCCCACGGTCGATCCGCATCGACCCGCGGGGGCGTGGTGGCATCGCGGGCCGCGACCGACAGCAGCGTCGGAACGCCGACCCGGGCGAGGTCCTCATCCGTGAGCGCACGGGTGTAGGCCTGCAGCCCCACCACCGCACCCACCCGGGGGTCCGGGTCGCCGAACGCCCCGGCCGCGAGGCCGAGTGCCGTGTACCCACCGTAGGAGTGACCGGCGACCGCGATGCGATCGGGATCGATGGCCGCGCGCACCGCCGCGGGCACCCCCTCGGCGTCGCCGACCGCGGCATCGAGCAGGAGACGGGCGTCCTCGACCCGCTGCCGCTCGTTCGTCGCGTCGTCGACCGCGATCTCGAGCGCGAAGTCGATGAGCGTGTCGCCGGGGTGGTCGGCCGAGATCACGACGCATCCCCGCGCCGCGAGCGCCTCGCACAGGAGCGTGTAGGCGATGCGGGTCCCGGTGCGCCCGTGGGAGAACAGGACGAGCGGCACCCGACCGGGCATCGGGGCCGTCTCGAAGGCACCGGCGCTCGTGAACCCGGTACCGGGCAGCAACTCGTAGACGGTCGGCGTGGTCGCGTCGGCTGCGCCGACCGGATACCAGCACTCCACGGGCAGGAGCCGGTCCGCCCGCGCCGCGTCGACCACGAGCCCGCTCATCCTTCCGACCGGAGGCGAGTCGGGCAGCAGCGGTGCGCCCGCGTGGAGTCCGCTCACGCGCCGGTCTCGACGATGAAGGACACCGCGGTCGTCGCACTCCCGCCGATGTTCAGCGTCCCGGCCCGCCTCGCGCCGGCGACCTGGTAGTCCCCGGCGGTACCGGTCACCTGCCGGACGCCGTCGAGGAGCATCCGCACGCCACTCGCGCCCACCGGGTGCCCGACGCCGACGAGACCGCCGCTCGGGTTCACCGGGTGCGGGCCGTCGAGCAACGTCGCCCCGTCCTCGACCGCCTGCCAGGACGCGCCGGGGGCGGTGATGCCGAGGTGATCGATCGCCATGTAGTGCGTGGTCGTGAAGCAGTCGTGCACCTCGAACGCGTCGACCGCCCCGACGTCCGGGATCCCCGCCCGGGCGAACGCGTCGGTCACCGTCGCCCGCACGTGCGGCAGCACGTACTCCGCGTCGGCCGACGCCTCGAGCTTGGCCGGCAGGGTCATCCGACCGGTGCGGTGCCCCCACCCGCTGATGCGGGGCACGTCCTCGAAGGCGACCCCCCGGCGCTCGGCCCAGCGCGCCGCGAAGGTCGGCGATGCGAGCACCACCGCCACGCCACCGTCGGTGATCTGGGAGCAGTCGTGGCGCCGGAGCCGACCGACCACCACCGGGTTCGTGCGGTCGTCCGGTTCGAAGGACTCCTCGCTCAACTCCCACACGCGCGTCTGGGCGCGTGGGTTGCGGCGGGCCGCCTCGAAGGAGGCTCGGCCGAGCATCGCGAGGTGCCGGTCGTCGAGGCCGTAGCGCTTGTCGTACTCATCGCCGAGCGCCGCGAACACGCTCGGCCAGACCATCGGGACCCCGTCGGTCTCGAACGGCACCCACGCCGCAGCCCCGAGGTTCGAGACCGCCTGCGCGCTCGGCACGTTGCGCATCATCTCGACGCCGACGACGAGTGCGGTCTCGTACCGGCCCGCCTCCAGGTCGGCCATCGCGGCGAGGAGGGCCGTGCTGCCGGAGGCGCACGCCGCCTCGTGCCGCGAGGTCGGCAACCCGTCGAAGGCCGGATCCGCCTCCACGAGCAGCGGCCCGAGGTGACCCTGCCCGGTGAAGATCTCCCCCGCGAAGTTGCCCACGTGGCCCACGCCGATCTCTGCGGCATCGATGCGGGCGTCCACGAGCGCGTCCCGCGCGACCTCGCGGATCATCGTCGCGAGGTCGAGCCCCTCGCGCGTCCAGTTCCGGATGAAGTCGGTCTGGGCACCCCCGAGGATGCGGACCTCGCTCACCCGAGTTCCTCGGCCCCGACCCACCAGGAGTGGTACCCGATCGGCACCCGTTGCGGGATGACGACCCGCCCGACCGGTTCCCCCGCGACGTCCCGGGCGTCGACGATCACGCACTCCGAGGTGCCGTCCCGGGCGTCGGCGACGAAGGTGAGCACGTAGCCGTCGTCCTCGCCCGTGGACCCGACCCGGGGTGCGAACACCGTCTCGCCGCCGAACCGGCCCTCGCCGTACCCGTGGTGCACCGACGCGCCGGACCCGGTGTCGTACTTCACGAAGCCGTCGAACAGCAGTGCCGGTGCCGAGGCGATCCGGGGCGAGTAGGCGTACCGGGACGGACGACCGAGCGTGCGGTTGTCCATGCGCGGGAACTCGGTCATGACGTCGTCGAGCACGCGCTCCCGCACCGCTCCCGTCCGGAGGTCGAACCGCCACTCGTGGAGGTAGGGCTCGAGCCGCAGCACGTCGATGCGCGGCACCTCGTCGGCGTCGTCGACGCGTGCGAGGGGATCACTGATGCGACACCCGACGAGCACGATCTCGTCGCCCGACTCCCACGCATTGATCGTGTGGTACATGTAGCAACTCGACGCCTCGAACCACCGCACGACCGCGCCGTCGCCGTGCCGGGGCAGGATCCCGAAGCGCGCCGGGAGGTCCCGGTCGAACATCACCTTCGTGCGGCCGCGGGCCAACTGCTCCGGATCCCACATGAGCGGGAAGTCGCAGAGGATCGTGTGGCGGTCGGTGATCGCGATGTCGTGGAGCAGCCGTGGACCGTCGAGCTCGATCTCGGTGTGGTGCGCGAGCCGCCCGTCCCGGCCGACCACGCCGTAGGTCAGGTACGGCGGCATCACGTCGAAGTCGAACACCATCATCTCGCCGGTCACCGGATCGACCTTCGGGTGCGCCGACAACCCGGCGAGCGTGCCGTGGAAGTCGAAACGACCGTTCGTCTCGAGCGACGGCAGCGCCACGTCGTAGCAGGGACCACCGAGCCACCACAGCGCGAGCAACCGTCCCGCGTGGAACACGAGGTCGGTGTTCGCCGTGTCCTTGAACGGGCCGCCGGGGTGCGAGAAGTCCGGGCGCTCGTTGATCCCGCGCCACACCGCCTCACCCGCCGCATCCTCGATCGCGAACGCCTCGGTCCGCACCCACCGGTTGCGGTAGTGCGCACGGCCGTCCTCGAGGTGGAGTGCGTGGAGCATGCCGTCACCGTCGAACCAGTGGTACCGGCCCTTCGGTTCGTGGCGCGGGTTGGACCCGTTGCGGACGTAGACCCCGGCGAGATCGGTGGGGACCTCACCGATCACCGTGCAGTCGACGGCGTCGATCTCGCGGTCCACCGGTGCGAACGCGCCCTCGAGGTAGATGCTCCGGTTCGTCGGACGCTCGTCGATCGCAGTCATGGGGCCTCCCCGCCGATGCGGGCGAGCCTAGAGGCGTCAGGCGTCAGGCGTCGACGGTGCACCGGACACGCGGGCCTGGGCCCGGCGCGCCGCGCGCCGTCGCAGGCGCGAACCCCGGCTCCCCACCTCGACCGCCTGGTCGATGATCATCCGGGTGAGGGTCTCGATGTCCTCGTTCACGAAGTGGAAGGCCGAGGTGTCGACCTCCGGATCGTCGAGCCACTCGAGGGTGATCGCGTCACCGGTCGCCAGCAGGCCCGGGACGTAGACGCTGAACCCGAGGCCGAGATCCGGCAACCCCGCGCCGAGCACCGCGAGCGCCGGGTCGTTCCCCGGCAGGTTGACCCGCACCACCGCGGCCCCGGAGTGCCGCATCTGGTCGATGGTGGCGTCGAGCACGTCGACGAGGTCATCCCCGATCACGTCGACCGTGATGTCGCCGAGACGTTCGTCGGTGTCGTAGGTCGAAGACGAGTGGCTCCGGTCCGGCCAGGCGGGCGCCGCCGGCTCGGAGCCGATCGTCCGGTTCCAGTCGGTGCCGTCGAGGATGTGCTCGAGGAACGGACGGTAGGCGTCGGGCACCCACACCGTCGCCGGGGCGAGGGGCCGCAGCGCCGAGTACGCGACCGAGAGCGACGCACGGTCGTGCAGGAGGCCGTCGGTGATACCGACCTGCTGGAACGGGAGGTGGTCGTGGAGCCGGACACCCACGAAGGTCGCGCCCTCCTGGGCCGCGATGTGCTGGGTCGCGGTGTGCGTGAGGACGGGCTCGCGCAGTCGTCCCTCGACCCCGAGGTGGTGGAGCTGCGCGAGCAACCGGTCGCCGAGTTCCTGGGCGAGGCCGCGGCGCCGGAACCGCGGATCGGTGAAGGTGCCCCCGGTCTCGACGATGCTCGGACCGATCCACACCGCGCCCCAGTGGGCCACGACCTCGCCCGAGTCGGAGACCGCGACCTGCCCGATGCGGTTCTCGGACGCGAGCTCCGCGGCGATCCGCTCCGGGTAGTAGAAGGCCGGGTTCGGGTAGGTCCACCCGTAGGTCCGGTAGATCCCCTGGGTCAGGCCGTCCGCGTCGACCGCGGTGAGCGGGCGCACGATGTGGTGCTCCTCGCTGAGCGCCGACGCCTCGTCGAGCACCTCGACCTCACCGTGCTCCACCACCGCGTGGTGCTCGGGCAGGGCCAACCGGATGTTGAGCACATTGCCGTGGGCGTCGTGCTGCCCGTCGATGCGCGAAGCCGCCCCGAGTTCGAGGAGCGCGAGCACGCTCGACGGCGGGCCCGCGATGGGTGCCCCCCGGTCCCGCAGGGTGATCGCGAGCTCGGTCCCCTCCTCGGCGATGTGCATCTCGATGGTGGCGGCCTCCTCGCCCCCGGCGAGCCGGCGACGGGCGTCCTCGGCGAGGAGTCGCACCAGGTGGCCGGCGGCATCGCCGTCCCCACCGAGTCCGCGGGTCGCGGCGCGGGCGGCCGCCGCGATGGAGGTGATGCCGATCTCGTCGGCGGGGGCGGTGACATCGAGCATGGGCCGAAACTACCCAGCCCCGACCGACCGGGGTGCGCCCGACGCCACCGATCGGCCACGATGGGCCTCCGATCGACGGCCGAGGGGGCAGCCATGGCGTTCCGCATCAACCGCTCGTTCCGCATCGCGCCCGGCGTGCGGTTCCGACTCAACCGGGGTTCGGTCGGCCTCACCGTGGGCAAGGGTCCGCTCAACTACACGGTGAACTCCCGCGGGCGGCGCACCGCGAGCCTCGGCATCCCCGGGACCGGCATGTACTTCCAGGACGCACGGGGCGGCGGCTCGTCCCGCCCCACGCGCCCTCGTTCGCAGCCCGCAGCCCCGGAGCCGACGCCGGCGGCCGAGCCCGAGTACATCCGCGGCACCGCGGCCGAGGCGATCGCAACCTCGTTGCGCACCCGCCGCCCCGGGTGGTTCGCACCCAGGAGCGAGAAGGCCCTCCACCGCGCCCTCGCCACGCAGGACACCCCTGCGCTCGAGGCGATCGCGGCTGCCGGCGGCCCCTCCTCCCTCGCGGCGAACGCCTTGCTCGCGATCGTGGCACCGTGCGAGGACGATGCGGGCCTCGAGCTCCGGGCCCGGGCGATCTACACCGCGCTCGCCGCCGGGGATCCCGCGACCGACGGCTTCATCGCGAAGTACGCACCGGGCCTGCGCACCTTCGTCCCCATCACCGAGCAGGTCGGCGCCGAGTTGCCCATGAGCCGCGACTGCCTCGCGCTCCTGTACGTGGAGACGCTGCAGGCACTCGGTCGGCTCGAGGAGGCGGCGGACTACGTGATGCACCTCGAGCGCGACGAGGTGAGCGCACTCTCACTCGCCGAACTCTGGATCGCACTCGAACGCTGGGCCGAGGTCGTCGACCTCACCACGGGCATCACGAACGCCGACGACCTCACGGCGCTCCTGCTCGTCTACCGCGGGATCGCGTTCCGCGAGCAGGGGTACTTCGATGCGGCCCGCGAGGCCTTCCGGGCCGCGCTCCGTTCGAGGAAGCGCAGCCCGCTGGTCCGTCACCTCGCGCTGTTCGCCCGGGCGCAGTGCTCGGTCGAGCAGCGGCGTTTCGCCGCGGCACGCAAGGATCTCGAGACGATCCTCAACGAGGACCCCTCCTACGAGGGCCTGCGGGCGGCGCTGGACGCACTCGGACCGGCGCGGTCCCGCCGCTCCGACGACCCCGGACCGGAACCGGTCGAGGACGACACGGACGCATCCGACGACGAGGAGCCCGCGCCGAGTGCCGAGGGTCCGCCGACGATGCTCGAGTAGTTCCGATCAGCGACCGGCGAGCAGTTCGGCGAGCCGATCCGCCGACATCGGGCGGTGCAGGCCGTACCCCTGGCCCAACCCGACCTCGAGGGCGACGAGCGTGTCCCGCTCGGCATCGGTCTCGACCCCCTCGGCGAGGACGCTGAGTCCGAGACTCGCGGCGACGTCGGCCTGGGCGGCGACGAGGGCCTGGGCGACCGGATCACTGTCGATCCCGGCGACGAACGACCGGTCGACCTTGATGCCGGTGAACGGGAGGTCGCGCAGGCGCGCGAACGAGGAGTAGCCGGTGCCGAAGTCGTCGATCTCGAGGGTGAAGCCCGCGTCCCGCAGCACGCGCAGCGCGGCGAGGACCGTGGCGCCCTGCGACGCGACGCCCTCGGTCATCTCGAAGCACACGTGCCGGCGCTCGACGCCCGACCGTTCGACGATCGCCAGCACCCGGTCCGCGACGTCGGCTTTGCCGAGGTACACGCCCGAGAGGTTGATCGCGATCCGGAAC
>JALRDW010000037.1 GCA_023262065.1 Acidimicrobiia bacterium
CCGCATAGGGCAGGCCCACATCCTCCTCACCGGGCATTTCCATCACCTGCGGATTGTCGACGACTCAGGGCGCCTTTGGGCTCAGGCCTGCACCGTCGATCCGGGCAGCCCATGGTTCGACCAGCGAAACGGCGGCGGCCCCCAGGCCGGCGTCCTCACCCTGTACACCCGCGCAGGTCACTGGACCGGATTGGAAATCCTGTGAAGGCCATCGACCCCACCCTCGCCAGCGACGCCCTCGCGGCCGTCACCGGGCCTAGGCAGCGCGACTACGCCCACCCCAAGGTCAACTTTCAGCGCATCGCCAACCTGTGGTCAATCATCCTCGACGAGGCCCAGAACACCACGGCCGAGCAGATGAAGATGTTCCTCACCCGGCTCGGGTTCGGGTCCAAGATCGTGGTCACCGGCGACGTCACCCAGGTCGACCTGCCGGACGGCCGCGGGCGGTCGGGGCTCCTCGCGGTCCGGCCCATCCTCGAGGGCATCGAGGGGCTCGCGTTCTGCGACCTCGCGAGCGGGGACGTCGTACGACACCGCATCGTGCAGGACATCGTCGACGCGTACGAACGGGTGTCCTCGTGATCGAGGTCTTCGGGGCGGACGAGCAACGCGAGGTCGCGGTCGACGTGCTGCGCCTCACCCGCCTCGCGCGCGTGGTCATCGAGGAGGAGCGCGTCCCGGGCGACGCCGAGCTCTCGCTCATCTTCGTCGACGAGCAGACCATGACCGATCTCAACGTGCGGTTCCACGAGGGCTCGGGGCCCACCGACGTGCTGGCGTTCCCCATGGACGACGACATCGTGGTGGCCGGCCGCCAGCCGGATCAGGGCGGGCGCGGGCCCGGTGCGCCGGCCGAGGCCGGTGAGCCGCCCTCGGTGATCGGCGACGTCATCGTGTGCCCGGCGGTTGCGGCGCGTCAGGCGCCGGAGCACGGCGCCACGACCGACGAGGAGCTCGCGCTCCTCGTCGTGCACGGGGTGCTCCACCTCCTCGAGTACAACCACGAGGAGCCGGAGGAGACCGCCACCATGCAACGACGCGAACGGGAGCTGCTCGCCCGGTTCGCCGAGGTCGAGCGGTTCACCGTCGACGGGCGGGGCGGCGACTGATGGACGCGCCCGCTTCGTCCCACAACCGTGCGATGGTGATCACGTGACCACCGAGACGCTCATGATCGTGCTCGTCGTCGTGCTCTTCGTCTTCGCGACGCTCCTGGCGCTCGCCGAGACCGCGTTCACCCGGATGAACCGCATCCGGGCGATCGCGCTGGAGGAGGAGGGCCGCAAGGGCGCCGGACGCCTCGTGAAGATGCTCGAGCAGCCCGAGGCCACCCTCAACTCGCTCCTGTTCCTCGTGCTCGTGTCCCAGCTGACGAGCGCGTCGCTCCTCGGTGCGGTGCTCGAGCGGCAGGCCGGGGCGTGGGGCCTCGTCATCGGTCTCGTCATCCAGATCCTCCTGTACTTCGTGCTCGGCGAGGTCGCCCCGAAGACCTACGCGATCCAGCACCCCGAGCGTGCGGCCCTGCGGGTGTCCGGGTTCCTCTGGGCGATCACGACCTTCTGGCCCCTGCGGGTGATGTCGCGCGGTCTCATCGGGCTCGCCAACGTGATCCTCCCCGGCAAGGGGCTGAAGGAGGGTCCGTTCGTCACGGAGCAGGACCTGCGCACGATGGCCGACGTGGCGGCGGACACCGACGCGATCGAGCGCGAGGAGCGCGAGCTCATCCACTCCATCTTCGAGTTCGGCGACACCGTCGTGCGCGAGGTGATGTGCCCCCGTCCCGACATGGTGGCGGTGCCCGTGGACGCCACCGTCGAGGACGCCGTCCGGACCGCGATCGACGGTGGCTACTCGCGGCTCCCGGTGTTCGAGGGCACCACCGACGACATCGTGGGCATCGTGTACCTGAAGGATCTCGTGCGGCGGGCCCGGATGGGGGAGGGCGCGGTGACCCTCCGGGTCGCGATGCGCCCGGCCAAGTTCGTGCCCGAGCAGAAGCGGGTGGCCGAGCTGCTCGGCGAGATGCGCACGCAGCGGTTCCACATGGCGATGGTCGTCGACGAGCACGGCGGCACGGCCGGACTCGTGACGCTCGAGGACCTCGTCGAGGAGATCGTCGGCGAGATCAGCGACGAGTACGACGCCGACGAGCCGAAACTCGAGACCGTCGTCGGCGGCGGGATCCGCGCGCCCGGGCGCACCCCGATCGACGAGGTGAACGAGGCACTCGACGCGGAGCTGCCCGACGAGGAGTGGGACACGCTCGGCGGGCTCGTCTTCAACGTGCTCGGACGCGTGCCGGAGCAGGGCGAGTCCTTCCGCTTCCAGGGTCTCGACTTCCGGGTCGACCGCATCGACGGGCGCCGCATCACCACCGTGTCGATCGTGCCCGTCCGCCCCGCGGTCGAGGACGACGCGTGACCGAGCCCGGCGTCGCGGACCCGTCGGGGGCGCCCGCGTTCCGCAGCGGGTTCGTGAGCCTGGTGGGCCGTCCGAACGTCGGGAAGTCGACCCTCGTCAACACGATCGTCGGTCGCAAGGTGTCGATCGTCTCGAACAAGCCGCAGACCACGCGCACCCAGATCCGCGGCGTGCTCAACGATCCGCAGAGCCAGGTCGTGCTCCTCGACACCCCGGGTATCCACCGGCCCCGCACCCTCCTCGGTGAGCGCTGCAACCTCCGATCGGTGGAGACCCTGCGGGAGGTCGACGTGATCTGCCTGCTCGTGGAGGCGGACGCCGCGATCGGCCCCGGGGACCGGTTCATCGCCCGCCTCGTCGCCGAGAGCGGGACGCCGGCCGTCCTGGTCGTGAACAAGACCGACGCCGCCACCCCCGAGCGGGTCGCCGAGCGCCTCGTCGATGCGAGCGGGCTCGGCGAGTTCGCGGCGTTCGTGCCCCTGTCCGCCCGCACCGGGGAGGGGGTCGACGCGCTCGTGGCCGAGATCCGGTCACGGCTCCCCGAGGGGCCCGAGTACTACCCGGGTGGGGTGGTGACCGATCAGCCCGAGGCGGTGCTCGTCGCCGAACTCGTCCGGGAGCGACTCCTCGCGATCGCCCGGGACGAGCTGCCCCACTCGATCATGGTCACGGCGGAGCCCTTCGACGACGACGAGGTCCCCGCCCCCGACCCGGACCGCGAGGAGATCCTGCGTTTCCGGGTGGTGATCCGGGTGGAGCGGGACTCGCAGAAGGGCATCGTGATCGGACGGGGTGGCCAGGTGCTGCGCGACGCCGGGACGGCGGCCCGGCTCGAGGCCGAGCAGCTGCTCGGCGCACGGGTCCACCTCGAGACCCGGGTCCGGGTCGACCGGGACTGGCAGCGTCGGGCCCACGCGCTCGACCGGCTCGGCCTCTAGTCGGACGCGGCGCGCCGACCGGACGGAGCGCGGTCGCGGCGCGCCGACCGGCCCCGGGACGCGCAATGCGCGACTTCCCTCGGGGCCCCGCAGAAGTTGCCGATCTCTCGAGCGGCGGCGCTAGTGTCCCCGAGGCGTCAGGGATGCATCGCCCGGAGGAATCAGCACCTCCGGCTCCGGTTGGCGCGGGGATGGCGGAATGAGGCAGAAGCTGGGGTGGAGCCGGGTGCGGCGGATCGCACTCCTCCTCGCAGTCCCGTCGGTGCTCGCGGCCTGTGCGAACGACAACGGCCAGAACTCGTTGTCGCCGAAGGGCCAGAACGCGAAGGACATCGCGAACCTGATCAACCCGATCTGGGTCATCGCGATCGTCATCGGCATCGGGGTCGTGCTCGCCACGGTGTTCGTGGCGCTGCGCTTCCGGGACAACGAGGGCAAGCGGAACCCGAAGCAGACGCACGGCAACTCCGTCCTCGAGATCGGCTGGACGATCCTGCCGGCCCTGCTCCTCGCGGCGGTCGCCGTGCCCACGATCAGCCTCATCTTCAAGCTCGCCGAGACCCCGGCGAAGTCCGAGGCCCTGCAGGTCGAGGTCGTCGGCAAGCAGTGGTGGTGGGAGTTCCAGTACAAGGCGAACCAGCCCAAGTTCGGGGTGGACGAGAAGGTCGTCACCTCGACGATGCTCCACGTTCCGGTGGGGGCGAAGATCACGTTCTACGAGACCTCGGACAACGTGCTGCACTCCTTCTGGGTCCCCGAGCTCTCGGGCAAGAAGGACGTGGTGCCGGGCCGGACGAACGTGCTGACGATCACGGCCTCCGAGGAGCCAGGCCTGTTCCGTGGCGCCTGTGCCGAGTACTGCGGCCTCTCCCACGCCAACATGAAGTTCTGGGTCAAGGTCGAGTCGAAGGCGGACTACGCGAAGTGGATCGCGGGTCAGCAGGAGGGGCCGAACCAGGCCTACGAGGGCGAGGTCGCGAACCTCACCGGCAAGAAGTACCAGTGCGTGAACTGTCACGTGTTCGACAACTCCGCCACCCCGAACTACGGCCCGAACCTGACGCACCTGGCGAGTCGGCAGTACTTCGCCGGCGGCATGTACAAGACGAACCGCGCCAACCTGAAGCGGTGGATCATGAACGCGCCGTCGATGATCCCGATGCAGTCCCAGGAGTGTCGCCTGCCACCGCCGGCGACCTGCGTGGGCATGCCGTCCTACACGACGCCGATCTCCCAGAACGGCAAGCCCCTCCCGCTCATGACGAGCAGGGAGGCGGATGTGATCGTCGACTACCTGCTGGGTCAGAAGTGATGGAGGTCAGGCTGTGACGGCCGTCCCTGAGGTGATGCCCGCACCGGTGGAGTCCGGTGGGATCGATCTGTTCCGCCGCCCGAAGGAGACCTCGGGCTTCTGGTCGTGGTTCACGACCATCGACCACAAGAAGATCGGCATCCTCTACGGGACGACCGCGCTGATCTTCTTCGTGATCGCCGGCATCGAGGCGCTGCTCATCCGGCTCCAGCTCGCCGGTCCGAACGGCACGGTGCTGACCGCCGGTCAGTACAACGCCATGTTCACCATGCACGGCACGACCATGGTGTTCCTGGTCGGCATGCCGATGGCGGTGGCGTTCGGCAACTACCTCATCCCGATCATGATCGGCGCCCGGGACGTGGCCTTCCCGCGCATGAACATGTTCGGCTTCTGGGTGTTCCTGTTCGGTGGGCTCTTCATCTACTCGAGCCTCTTCACCGGCATCGCCAACATGCCGAACGGCGGGTGGTTCGGGTACACGCCGCTCACCTCGACCCCGATGAGCGCCGGGTACCTGCCCGGCCACGGTCCGGACTTCTGGGTCGTCGGCCTCATCATGCTGGGTATCGGTTCGACGACGTCGGCGATCAACTTCGTGGTCACCATCCTGAACATGCGCGCGCCGGGCATGACCCTCATGCGCATGCCGGTGTTCGTCTGGATGATGCTCGTGGTCGCCTTCCTCACCGTGTTCGCGCTGCCGATCGTCACCGCGGCGCTGATCATGGTGTTCTTCGACCGGAACTACCTCACGAACTTCTTCGTCGCCCAGAACGGTGGCGATCCACTGCTCTACCAGCACCTGTTCTGGCTCTTCGGCCACCCGGAGGTGTACATCCTCATCCTCCCGGGCATGGGCATCGTCTCGGAGATCCTCCCGGTCATGTCCCGCAAGCCGCTCTTCGGTTACTCGGTCGTGGTGTTCTCCGGTATCGCCATCGGGTTCATGGGCTGGGGCGTGTGGGCCCACCACATGTTCGCGACGGGTCTCGGCCCGGTGGCCATCTCGGCCTTCGGTCTGGCGACCATGCTCATCGCGGTCCCGACCGGCGTGAAGATCTTCAACTGGCTCGGCACGGTCTGGGGCGGGTCGGTGAAACTCAACGTGCCGATGCTGTTCTCGCTCGGCTTCATCGCGATGTTCACCCTCGGTGGCCTGTCCGGCGTCACGCACTCGATCGTGCCGGCGGACACCCAGCAGACCGACACCTACTACGTGGTGGCCCACTTCCACTACGTCCTGTTCGGCGGCCTCGTGTTCGCGATCCTGGGCGGCATCGTCTACTGGTTCCCGAAGGTGTTCGGTCGCATGATGAACGAGCGCCTCGGCAAGCTCTCGTTCTGGGTGCTCTTCGTCGGGTTCAACCTCACGTTCTTCCCGATGCACTTCCTCGGCCTGACCGGCATGCCCCGGCGCACGTACCGCTACACCGAGGGCCTCGGGTGGGACACCCTGAACCTCGTGGTCACCGCCGGCGGCTTCATCATCGCCCTGGCCACGCTGCTGTTCGTGGCCAACGCGGTGTGGTCGTGGAAGCGGGGGCCGATCGCCCCGGCCGACCCGTGGGACGGGC
>JALRDW010000128.1 GCA_023262065.1 Acidimicrobiia bacterium
AGAATCGTAGCCTACGGTCCTAACAAACCCGCAGCAGGTGCCGCCACGACGACCGCTCCTCCTGTCACCGGCAACGGCGGCGAAGAGCTCTAAGACTTCTTCTTTTTCTTGTCCGGCACCATCGACTGGTACTGCCGGCACGGTTCCCGAACCTGCTCGTGAACGGCGGCGGTGGCATCGCCGTCGGCATGGCCACCAACATCCCGCCGCACAACCTCGGCGAGGTCATCGACGCCGCGCTCCACGTGGTCGACAACCCGGACGCGACCGCGGATGACCTCATGGCGTTCGTGAAGGGTCCGGACTTCCCGACCGGGGCCACGATCCTCGGCACGAGTGGGATCCGCGACGCCTACCGCACGGGCCGCGGCTCAATCCGCATGCGTGCGGTGGCGGAGATCGACGAGGGCAAGCGGGGTGACCAGCGCATCGTGGTCACCGAGGTCCCGTACCAGACCTCGGTCGAGGTGATCGGCACCAAGATCGCCGAACTGGTGAACGACCGCAAGATCGAGGGGATCCGTGACGTCCGGAACGAGTCGAGCGGTGACACCACCCGACTCGTCATCGAGTTGAAGCGGGACGCCAACGCGCAGGTCGTGCTGAACCAACTCTGGAAGCACACGCCGATGCAGACCAACTTCGCCGCCAACATGCTCGCGCTCGTCGACGGGGTGCCCCGCGTGCTCACCCTGGACGCGGCCATCAAGGTGTACGTCGACCACCAGATCGAGGTCATCACCCGGCGAACGCAGTTCCGGCTCAAGAAGGCGCAGGATCGGGCTCACATCGTCGAGGGTCTGGTCAAGGCGTTCGACGTGCTCGACGAGATCATCGCCCTCATCCGGGGGAGCGAGGACACGGAGGCATCCCGGGCCGGCCTGATGGCCGCGCCGTTCGAGTTCTCCGAGGTCCAGGCGAACCACATCCTCGAGATGCCCCTGCGGCGGCTCGCCCGCCTCGAGCAGCAGAAGCTGCGCGACGAGTACGACGAACTGCAGCGCACGATCGCCGACCTCACCGCGATCCTCGAGAGCGACGAGCGCAAGCGTGAGGTCATCCGGACCGAACTCGGGGAGGTGCGCGAGAAGTTCGCGGACGAGCGACGCACGCTCATCACGATGGACACCGGCGACCTCTCGGACCTCGACCTCATCGAGGACGAGGAGGTCATCGTCGTCCTCACGAGCAAGGGCTACATCAAGACCGTCGCGGCCGACACCTTCCGGCGTCAGGGTCGGGGTGGCCGTGGGGTGCGCGGGCAGGCCCTCAAGGACGGCGACTACGTCGAGCACCTCCTCACGACGACCGCCCACTCGTACCTGCTGTTCTTCTCGAACCGCGGCAAGGTCTACCGCCTGCGGGCCCATGAGATCCCGATGAAGGAGCGCACCGCCCGCGGGACGGCGGTGGTCAACCTCATCGCCCTCGGACCGGAGGAGAAGGTCCAGGCCGTCATCGACACCCGGACCTACGAGGACGGGACCTACCTGTTCTTCGCGACCAAGCGGGGTCAGGTCAAGAAGACGAAGATGAGCGAGTACGACTCGTCGTTGCGCACCGGTCTCATCGCGATCAACCTCAAGGACGACGACGAACTGGTCCGGGTCGTGCAGACCGACGGGAAGAGCGACATCTTCATGGTCTCCCGCAACGGCATGACCATCCGGTTCAGTGAGGAGGACGTCCGGGCGATGGGCCGGGCCGCCGCAGGTGTGCGGGGGATGAAGCTCAAGAACGCGGACGACGCGGTGGTCTCGTGCGACGTCGCCCGCGACGACGCAGTGATGTTGTTCGTGTCCTCCTCGGGTCACGGCAAGCGCACGAAGCTCGACCGCTTCAACCAGCAGGGCCGAGGCGGTCAGGGCGTGCGCGGCATGAGGATCACCGCCTCCCGCGGCGGCGTGGTCGCAGCCTTCACCGTGCTGCCCGACGACGAGATCCTCGTGTTCTCCTCGACCGGCAACGCGGTGCGGATCGCGACGAAGGACATCTCCTCCCAGGGTCGGGATGCAACCGGGGTGAAGGTCTCCTCGGTCGGCGAGGGTGAGACCGTCGTGGCCGTGGCCCCGGTGCTCGACGGCTCCGACGGCGACGAGGAGTGAGCGGACCGATGGCCAGGCGTGGTTCGGACGGAACACCGGCGGGCACTGCGTTGCCCGCGGCGCCCGAGCGCCGCCGCTACGAGGTGCGACGGATCGACATCTGGTCGGTGGTGCGCATCACGCTGCTCTTCAACGTCGCCCTGCTCGTGATCCTGGTGATCGCGTCCGTCGTCATCTGGCTCGTCGCGGCTGCGCTCGGCGCGATCTCGGGCCTCGAGGAGTTCCTCGGCAGTCTGCTCTCGGCCAAGAACTTCCGCTTCGCCTCGGTGCAGATCCTCGAGGGTTTCGTGCTCGTCGGGCTCGTGATGGTCGCGATCACCACGATCATGACCACCATCGCCGCGCTCATCTACAACGTCTTCGCCGAATGGACCGGCGGCATCGAGGTGGTCCTCGTGGAGGAGGAGCACCTCTGAGTCGGGTCGGCTGGCGGCACCCGGAGGTCTGGCTGCTAACCTGCGGCCTCCCTGAGCGGGGCTATAGCTCAGTCGGTTAGAGCGCACCCCTGATAAGGGTGAGGTCGCTGGTTCGATTCCAGCTAGCCCCACCGGCCCGCACCACCGGGGCCCACGACGAGGCGACCGATCCCGGTCGCCTCGATCCGCGTCCGAGGGCGCGCGACCGTCGGCATCCGCGGTCGACAGCCGCGGCCGGCCCTACGCTCCGGCGATCCCATCGGTCGTCGGCCGCACTCGCGCTGCGGTGTCGGAGGTCCCCATGAGCACGTCGCGCACCACCCGTTCGCTCGCCATCCTCGTCATCCTCGTGGGCGCGCTCGGCCTCGGAGCGTTCGCCATCGGTGCGGTGGGGTCGGGCACGCCGTCCGTGCTCGTCCCGATCGCTCCGTGCCGACTCGTCGACACCCGACCGGCGCCGTCGACCGTCGGCCCGCGCGCCACGCCGATCGCCGGTGGCGAGGCGAATGTGGCAACCTTCCAGGTGACCGGCTCGAACGGGAACTGCACGATCCCCTCGACCGCGACCGGGATCGCGACGAACGTCACCACGGTCAACCCGACGGCGTCCTCCTACCTGACGGTGTACCCGGCGGATGTGGCGCGCCCGACCGCATCGAATCTGAACTGGACGCCGACGAGCCCGCCGACCCCGAACCAGGTCACCGTGGGACTCGGAGCCTCCGGTGCGATCAAGGTGTTCAACCTCACGGGGACGATCGACGTGATCATCGACGTCGTCGCCTACTACGAGCCGGCGACGGGGGGCGGGGCCACCGGTCCGACGGGTGCCACCGGTGCGGCCGGCACCGCCGGGGTGAAGGGAGCCACGGGGGCCACCGGTGCGACGGGGGAGACCGGGGCCGTCGGTGCCACGGGGGCCACCGGCACCGCTCGCTGCACCGCGCCGATCCGCTGGTACTCCTCGACGTGTGCCGAATCGTTGAGCGTGACCACGGGGATCGGATCCGCCCAGAGCGTCTTCGACGGTTCCGATCTCTGGGTCGTGAACACCAGTGCGAACACGGTGAACCGCATCGACGGTGCGACCCGGGCCGTTGAGGCGACGATCCCGGTCGGCACCGCACCGACGGGGATCGCAGTCAGTGCGAATGCGATCTGGGTGGCGAACTCGTCATCGAACTCGGTGTCTCGGATCAACCCGAGCACGAACGCGGTGACGGCCACCATCGCGGTGGCCTCGGCCCGCGCGGTGGCCTACGACGGCTTCTACGTGTGGGTGACGAACCCGGCCGACAACCTGGTCACCCGGATCAACTCCGCGACGGACTCGATCACATCGACCATCGCCACGGGGAGCGCGCCGACGGCGATCGCCTTCGATGGCGTCAACATGTGGGTGGCGAACAGCCTGGACAACACCGTGAGCCGCATCAACGCGACCGCGTTCACGACCACGGTGGTCGCCACCGGTACGGAGCCGGGCGCGATCGCCTTCGACGGGTCGTCGATCTGGGTCGCCAACATCAGTTCGGACGATGTGACCGTGATCAACGCCAACACCGCCGCGGTGGTCACGACCGTGACCGTCGGCGATGCGCCGAACGGCGTCGCGTGGGATGGCGGGCTCGTGTGGGTCACCAACGGCAGCGGCAACACGATCACGAAGATCGATCAGTCCGGCACCGTCGTGTCGACCCGGAGCGGTGTGGGCTCGGTTCCCTCGGCCCCGACCTTCGACGGCACCTACATGTGGATCTCGAACCCGACCGCCACCCGCGTGCTGCGTCTCATCCGCTGATCGCCGCGGGTCCGGTCGGTACACTCGGCGCATGCATGCCGGCCGGGCCATCCGACGCAGTCTCCTCGTCGTGGCGATCGCCGGGATCGCCGGGGGGCTCGTCCGCCTGCGGGGCAAGGGCGGGGTACCGCCGACGGTCGGCGGCTGGCGTCAGCTGTCCGGCCCCGAGTTCCGGTGACCTCCGTCCTGCTCGTCGGGGTCGGTGCGGTCGGTGATCGCGCGGGCCGGCAACTCGCGGCGACCCCCGGGATCGAGCGGATCCTGATCGCGGATCGGCGCCGGGAGCGCGCCGAGGCCCTGCGACGGCACATCGGGGCGCGGGCCAGTGTCGTGGAGTGGCGACCGCGCGATCGGGTGCCACCCGGAGTCACCGTCGTGGCCTGCGCGCTGCCGCCGGGCGACGACGTCCCGCTCGTTCTCGCTGCGCTCGACGCCGGCATCCCGGTCGCGACATCCGGGGACGAGCACGACGGCATCGCGACCCTGCTCCGACTCGATGGCGACGCCCGGGCCCGCGGGGTGACGGTGCTCGTCGGCTGCGGCCTCGCACCGGGCCTGTCGGACGTCCTCGCCGCCCACGCGGCCACCCTGCTCGACTCGGTCGACGAGATCCACGTGGCCCGGGCCGGCATCGCCGGCGCGAAGAGCGAGGCCTCGCTGCGCCGTGTCCACAGCGATCGGGCGGTGGAGGTCCGCCACGGTGAGGTCGTCGAGGTCCGTCGCCGCACCTCCCACGAGCTCGTGTTCTTCCCCGAACCGGTCGGTGCCCAGGAGTGCGAGATGGTCGGGGTCGGTATCGATCTGCTGGCCGACGCGTTCCCCGGGGTCGATCGGATCACCGTGCGCGCCGTCGAACCGCCGCCGCGCACGAGGGGGCTGTTCGCCCGGGAGGACCCGGGTGGCCGGTGGGGGGCGACGAAGGTCGAGGTGTGGGGTCGCGTCGGCACGGCACGGGTCCCGGTGGTCTACGGCGCGGCGGGTCGCACCGCGACGGTCGGGGGCACCGTCCTCGCGGTCGCCACCGCCGCGCTCGCCGGTGCGGTGGTCACCCTCGCCGGCCAGCACCCCGGCGTGCACGGACTCGCGTCGGTCGTCGCACCGACCGCGTTCCTCGCCGAACTCGCGGGGCGCGGGGTCACCGCGGCCCGGTTCGAGGGTGTGCCGGTGTCCTAGGTCGCGTCGACCGCGGCGCGCACGGTGCGGGCGAGGTCCTCTAGCGGCACGCCGAGCGCGCGAGCCCGGCCGAGCACGTGGCACAGGAGGGGCGCGTTCGTGCGCTCGCCCGTCGAATGCGCAGCGATCCCCGCGAGATCGAGGAGGGTGTCGGCGTCGCCCGGTTCGAGCCCGAGGCTCGCCGCGTCGAGCCCGTGGGTGTCTGCGATTCGTCGGGTGATGTCATCGAGCCAGGTCATGGGCCGCATCCCACCACGATCCCCGTGCGGGCCGCCAACGGCGATCGGGCGGCGGGTCGGTATCGTGGCGGCGTGGCCCGTACGCCGATGATGCTCGACCCGGAGCGCCTGCAGCACCCCTTCCCGACCGACCGCCTGCGGTCCACCGGGGTGGCGCGCCCCGAGGTGCGTGCGGCGCTCGTCCGGATCCCGAACCTCCGCAACGCGATCAGCGTGGCCTCGGTCTGGGCCGCGTTCGCCGTCCTCGTGGCGCTCCCGGTCCGCGGCCGGCTGTGGCCGCTGTGGATCGTGTCGTTCGTGCTCATGACCCCGGTGTTCGCTCGCTTCGCCATCCTCATGCACGAGGCCGCCCACCGCACGCTGTTCACGGACCGGCGGGTCAATGACCTCGTCGGCACCTGGCTCATCGCGTATCCGGTGTTCGTGCCGATGGGCCTCTACCGACACTCGCACCTCGCGCACCACCGGCAGGAGTTCGGTCCCGACGAACCCGACATCGCGTTCTACTCGGGGTACCCGTGCGAACCGAGGGACCTGCGCCGTCGGCTCCGACGCGACGCGCTCGGGATCTCGGGCTACAAGAACCTCAAGCCGTTGGTGCGGGGCGCGGTGCGTGGTCCTCGCCGTACGTTGGCGTGGTCGATCATCGGCGCCCAGGCGGTGATCTGGGCCTCGACCTGGCTGCTCACCGGTCGCTGGTACGTCTATCCGGTCCTCTGGCTGGCCCCCTGGATGACCGGGTGGCGGGTCGCGAACCGGCTCCGATCCATCGGCGAGCACGGCGGACTCGGGGCGAGCGACGACCGCCGGCTGACCACACACACGGTGCGGCAGACGCGCGCGGCGCGGTTCTGGTTCGCCCCGTACAACACCGGGTACCACCTCGCCCACCACGTCGACATGCAGGTGCCCTGGCGCCGTCTCCCCGCGTACCACGCGGAGTTGGAGCGTGCCGGGTACATCACCGCTGCGATGACCTACCCGTCCTACCGCGCGCTCTGGCGTGCGCTGTGCTCACGCGGTGCACCGATCCCGGCCCGCGGCCCGCAGTGACCCGGGTGGTCAGGGCAGGGTGACGAACCCGGCGAGGAACTCCCGCGCCGATGCGGTGTCGGTGCGCTGGTAGCCGCCCATGCCGATGCAGAACTGCGACGCGCCGAATGACGTCACGCCGTAGAGCTGGCCGCCGAGCAGCAGGGCTCCGCCGGAGTCACCGAAGCAGGACCCGCCCGTCCCCCGGGCGTCCGCGCCGTTCTCCGCCAGCTTGATCGTCTCACCCTTCACCATCTGGAGCGGTGCGGTGGCATTGCGACGCACGCGATCGGAGACGACGGTCGGCTTCTGCGGCCCGCCGTCCGGCTTCGCGTAGAAGACCCCGTACCCGACGGTCGTGAAGAGGGTCTGGCCGGCGGAGCCGTTGCCGGCCCGCAGACGGTCGGCCGCGCCGGCCGGCGCCAACGGGGTGAGCGGGATCCCCGGCCACACCGTGTCCGCCGACCGGTCCAGCACCACGACGCCGATGTCGTGGAGGTCGTCGTACCGGTAACTGCCGACGTAGTCGGGGTGCGTGGACGCGGTCCCCGGGATGAACCGGGCCGGGTCGCCCGGGTTCGTGGGCGCGTTCGGGGCGCGCTGCCCGACCGGGTCGAACGTGACGAACACGCCGGTCGCGCCCTGGGTGCAGTGACCGGCGGTCACCACGACGGTCGGGGCGATGAGCGTGCCGGAGCAGCGGTACGGCGTTCCATCGCGCAGGTACGTGACCATGCCGACGCCGGGGTGGAGGGTGCCGTCGACCGCACCGTCGACGATGGCGGCGGTCGGGCCGCTCGTGAGGCCGACGGCCATTGCGGCGACGGCGATCGTGCCGGCGAAGGTGGTGGTGACGGTCCTGCGCATCCGAGCTCCCTGTGTGGCGGTGCGCGAACCGTAATGGGGCGGCGCCGGATCGTCCACGGGACCGCCGGTCCCGGTGGGCCTCTGGGCCCTGGGGCCTAGGCGACCCGGCAGCCGAGGAGGGTGGAGGGGTCGGCGAGCGCGCTGATGCCGTACACGCAGACGGTGTGGAGGCCGGGCGTCACCGGGACGCGGGCCCAGAACCCGTGCGGTGCGCCGTAACCCGGGAACGCCGCATCGATGTCCGGTCGGGGTGCGACGGCACCGGTGGTGTGCACGTACCGGCCGTCGACGTACACGTCGAGGAGGATCGGATCCGCGGTGTCGGGGTCGAGCGTCCAGCCGGCCACCGCGATCCAGCCCGGTTCGCGGCCGACCGCCTCGAAGTTGCCGATCGGCCGGCCGCTCGTGGTGAAGCAGCGCATGAGGTCGTTGCGACCCTTGCCGACCGAGATCGCGTAGTTGCACACCGAGTGCGTGCCCGGGGGCACGGTGGCGGTGATGTCGAACCCGTGGGCCGAACCGCGATCCGGGTACGCCGCGCCGACGTCGGGGCGTTCGAGGTCGGCCACGCTGCGGGTCCCGTCCGCATCGACGTAGGTGTGGATGTCGATCGGGTCGCGGGTCTCCGGATCCAGGGCCCAGCCCGCCATGCGCACGGCGCCGGGCGTCCGACGCACGAGTTCCACACTCGACCACGGAACGCCGACCGGCACGGTGGCGCGCAGCCAGGCCCGCACCGCCGGGAGGATCGCATAACCGGCGTTGCCGGGGCAGGCGGTCGGGTCCCCCGAGATCGCGCCGGCGTCCCGATGCCCGATCACCGGATCGAGGACGACGTCGTTCCGGGTCACCGCCTCGTTCGGATCCATCACGTGGATCGCCATCTTCCACTGCAGCAGACGGATGAGCGAGGACACCGTGCCGGACGGCGGGCTCGCGTTCGTGTAGGTGCCGATCATCGCGACGCCGATCGTCCCGGTGTTGAACTGGGTCGCGTGCGCACCGATCACACCCCGGTCGGATCCGCCGAACCGCCCCTCGAAGATCTGGCCGTGTCGGTCGATGAGGAAGTTGTAGCCGTGGTCGCAGTAGCCGCGCCCCTGTACGTAGTAGGTGTAGATCGATCGGACCGTCGCGTAGGACTGCGCCGGTGAGTCGCCGTTCGAGGTGTCGGTGTGATGCACGACCGCGAGGCGCGGCTGGGCGAAGTTGGGTCCGTCCGGGCACGCGGTGAGGCGGAGGTTCTCGTCGGCACCCCACTGGGCCCTCGAGATGATCGGCGGGGTCGCAGGGACGCCGGCCTCGGCCGACCGGGTCGGTGCGGCGACCGTCGCGAGGCCCGCACCTCCGACGACCACGACGGCGACGGCCCCGAGGAGTCGACGTCGGGGGATGGCCAGCACGCCGGCGACGAGCACCACCGCGGCTCCGCCGCCGAGGACGCCCTGCCGGAGGGGCACCTCACGGATCGGCGGCGTGGGCGCGACGGCGACCACGCGCACGTCGGACACCGAACCGTCGGCGACGCGGACCCGCACCTCGTCGGCCCCGCGCACCGAGATGGGGTGGGAGGCCGTCCGCCCGCCGACCCGGGCCTCGGCCGCACGGGCCTCGGCCGATCCGGGATCCGCACCGCCGTCGGGTGCGCCGATCGTCGCCGCTCGTCGCCAGGTGCCGCCGGAGGCGCGGGTCTCGACCACGAGTTCGGCGTCGCGTTCGCCGCGCCACTGGAGCCCGAGGAGGTTCGTGGCCGATGAGATGCTCGGCGAGTCCGTCCGGTCGCCGGGCGTGAGCACCTCGCCGCGTGGTGATGCATCGACCGTGGTCACCGAGGTGCCGGGCGCGCCCTCGGCGCCGGCGAAGGACCACCACGTGACCGTCGCGAGCAGTCCGGCCCCGAGGGCGGCGGCGAGTCGGCGGCGGGGGCGGGGGAGTCGGGTCACGGGGGAGTTCTTCGGCCGAGCGGATGCACGCGCTGAACCCGCGCGGCACCGAATGGGTCGGAGGGACCGGAGGACCGTACCCCGATCGACCGCCGCAGAGGGCGCGGCCTCGCCGCGTGGGTCCATCGGACCCGAGCGACGCGGCCGGGGATCAGCGGTCCCAGATGCCGACCGGCATCATGTCCGGTCGGTAGTGACCGGGGAGACGCTCGCCCGCCATCGACTGCTCCAGCCGCTTCGTCATGCCGGGTGTCAACTGCTCATCCCGGATCATCTCCATGAACACCGCGGTGGCGTTGCCCACGTCGAACCAGTCGCGCTGCCACGACCACTGGAAGTTCCCGGCGTACACGAACCAGGAGCCGCCGATGCCCCGCACCTCGTAGTTGGTGCCGTCGGCGCGGGTGGCGAGCGCAGTCTGCTTCCAGAACCCGACGATCTCACCCTTCGCGTCGTCGATCAGCACGTGCTGGTACGGGTAGACCCATCCGCCCAGACCGCTCATCTCGAGTCCGAGCGCAAGGTCCCGGATCTCGTCGCGCCCGACCGCCATGAACTCGTCCTTCGGGCCGACGTTCCAGCCGTAGGTCGCATCGGGTGTGTAGAACTCGGCCATCGGCCGCCAGTCGAGCTGTTCCTCGCAGGCCCGGTTCGCGGCGAGCCAGCGCTCCACCATCTCCTCCATCTCGGCGCGCGGGTACCCCATGTCAGTCCTCCTCGATGATGCGGATCGCCCGGGTCGGGCAGTACTTGGCGGCCGCGGTGACCTGCGGTCGCAGGGCTTCGTCGGGCTGCTCGATGAGCACGGTGACCGTCTCGGCCCGCTTCGGCACGACGAACACGTCCGGGGCCTCGCTCTCGCAGACGCCGTGCACCTGGCACAGGTCGCGGTCGATCTCGATGCGCATCAGGACCGTCCCACCCGTCGGCGGTACCGGACCCGGACCGGTTGCTGGAGCTGGATCACCATCTTCGACATGTCCGGTCGGTAGGAGTCGGGCGGCTGTGCGAGTTCGAGCTCCCAGTCGCGCAGCAGCACCGCGAAGATCGCCTTGAGCTGCATCATGGCGAAGGCCGCGCCGACGCAGCGGTGCCGACCCGCACCGAACGGGATCCAGTTCCACGGGTTGTCGAGGTCCTCCGCACGGGGCTCGACGTAGCGATCGAGGTCGAACCGGTCCGGGTCGGCGAAGGACTCCGCGATGCGGTTGGACACCCAGGGCGATGCGCCGACCATCTGGCCCTCCCGCACATCGACGCCCTCGATCGTGAACGACTCCTTGGCCACCCGCAGCAGCAGGATGAGCGGCGGATGGAGACGGAGCGTCTCCTTGAGCGCCGCCTCGGTGATCGGCATCTCCCGCAGCACCTGGTAGGAGACCTCCTCGCCCTGCGCCGCGAACGTGTCGACCTCGGCCGCAACTCGATCGAAGGCCCCCGGGTTGCGGAGCAGTTCGATCACCATCCAGGACGCGGTGGTCGAGGTCGTGTGGTGGCCGGCGAACATCATCGAGATGAAGATGCCCGTCACCATCGCGGGCGGGAACCGCAGTCCGCCGTCCTCGTCCCGGATCGACATGAGGACGTCGAGGAGGTCGGACTCCTCGTCCTCGGCCCGCTCCGTCGCCTCACGGGCCGCCATGATCGCGGCGACGAGGTCGACGAGGGCCTCCCGGGAACGGTCGCGGATGCGGAACGACTCGATGTCCGCGTACGGATCCACGAACGCCAGGGCGTCGGTGCCCCGTTCGAGGTCGTGGTACAGGTCGGCGAACCGGCGATCGAGCTGGTCGCGGAACCGCTTCCCGATGAGGCAGGCCGAGGACGTGTAGATCGTGAGCTCGGCGAACCAGTCGAGGAGGTCGACCTCCCCCTCGTCGTCCCAACGGGCGACCATCGCCTCGACCTCGGCGGCGATCGTGGCGGCGTGGCCGCGCATGAACTTGTCGCGCAGGGCCTGGTTGTGGAGCATCTCGCGCCGACGCTCCGGTGACGCGTCGAACACCACGCCCTCCCCGAACACCGGGGTCATGAACGGGTAGGCCTCCGCCTGGTCGAGCAGCTCCTCGGGGGCGCGGAAGAAGAACTCGTTCGCCTCGGCGCCGGTGAGCAGCACGACCTCCCGGTCGGCGAGGTCGAACCGACCGACGTCCCCGCACTCGGCCCGTACCCGTTCGAGCAGCGCGATCGGGTCGGTGCGGAGCTCGTCGAGGTGGCCCGCAGTGCCCTCTCCGCCCGATACTCGGATCGCCTCGTTCGTCGTCACGTCAGTCGTCCTCCCGCACCGGGGCCTCGGGGTGGATCTCGAGTGAGGTGATCTGGGCGCCGCGGGGCATCGACACGACGGCGGCGACGGCTCGGGCGACCGCGCCGGGGCGCATGTAGGAGTCGTGGCGCACGAGGCCCCAGCGCTCCCACTCGGCGAGCGCAGCCTCGGTCCGGGCCATGTCCCAGTCCCATCCCATCTCGGTGAGCGTCGGACCCGGTCGCACGATGCTGACCCGCACCCCGGATCCTTCGAGTTCCATCTGCAGCGCGCGCACGTAGCCCTCGAGCCCCCACTTCGAGGTCACGTACGCGGCCATCGACGGCCGGGGGTTGGTGACGACGTCCGAGGTCACGACGACGACGTCACCGCGGCGGCGTTCGATCATCGGCGGCAGCAGTTCGGAGATGAGCCGGTGGGTACCGCCGACGTTCACGTCGAGCACGGCCTCGAGCTCCTCGGGCGCGGTCTCGAGGATCGCCCCCACCTGGTTGCGGGCTGCGTTGGCGACCACGACCTCCACCGCACCGACCGCCGCCTGTGCGGCGTCGACGAACCGGGCCACCGAGTCCGGATCGGCGAGGTCGAGGTGGAAGGGGTGGGCCTCCCCGCCGTCGGCGCGGATCGACTCGGCGATGCCCTGGAGTTCACCGAGTCGGCGCGCACCGATCACCACGGGGTGTCCCTCGGCTGCGAGTGCCTCGGCGGTCGCCTGCCCGATGCCCGAGGAGGCGCCGGTCACGACGACGGCGCGCTGTTCCGGATGGGCGGGGAACTTCGAGCTCATCGGGTCACCACCGTGGTCGGGAGATGCGCGAAGCCGCGCACGTTGGCCGAGTGCACCCGCTGCGCGCCGGCCGTGTCGATGTCGTAGTCGGTCACGCGTCGGAGGAGCTCGTCGAGGACCGCACGGGTCTCGAGGCGGGCGAGGAGGGCGCCGAGGCAGAAGTGTCGCCCACTGCCGAACGCGAGCAGATCCGAGGTGACCCGATCGAGGTCGAACTCGGCGGGACGGTCGAACACGCGCTCATCCCGGTTCGCCGATCCGATGAGCAGGAACACCCGCTCGCCGACACCCAGTTCGGTGCCGTACAGCTCGATCGGCGACTTCACCGTCCGGAGCACCATCTGGGTCGACCCGTCGAACCGCAGGGTCTCCTCCACCCAGTCGGGGATCCGGTCCCGGTCGGCGAACGGCTTCGCGCGCTGGTCCGGGTTGGCCCACGCCCAGTACCACGCGTTCCCGAGGAGCTTCGTCGTGGTCTCGTTTCCCGCCACCACGAGCAGGAACAGGAAGGCCGCGATCTCGTCGTCGGTGAGCCGAGCGCCGTCCTCGTCGGCGGCGAGCAGTTCGGAGGTGAGGTCGTCCCGCGGGTTCGCCTTCCGGTCGCGCAGGAGTTCGTCGTAGTAGGTGAAGAGGGCGATCGCCCCCTCGAATCCCTCCGGAGTCACGTCGAACGTGCCCTCCTCGCGGTGGATGAGCAGATCGGCGAGTCGCCGCAGTTCGGCGCGGTCCGCGTGCGGCACCCCGACGAGGTCCGAGATGACGTCCATCGGGACCTTGCCCGCGAGGTCGTCGATGAAGTCGAACGATCCGCGCTCGAGTGCGGGCTCGAGGTACTCGAGCGTGATGGCTCGGACCCGACCCTCGAGCGCGCCGATCTTCTTCGGGGTGAACGCCCGGCTCACGATCGACCGCATCCGGGTGTGGACGGGTGGGTCGGTCGCCAGCAACGACATCGTGCGGTGGGCGTGCGGTCCGTACGCCGAGGGGTCCAGCGAGACGCCGTTCGCGTTCGAGAAGACGTCGAGGTTCCGGAAGGCCGCAACGACGTCGGCGTGCCGGGAGAGGGCCCAGAAGTCGAACTCGTCGTTCCGGTGGAGCGGCGACTCGGCTCGGAGGCGCTCGTAGATCGGGAAGGGATCCTCGTGGATCCGGTAGTCGTACGGGCTGAACTCGATCGCGCTCACCGTGTCGCTCCGTCGGTTCCGGTCATGAGTCGGGCCGCGTCGGCGACGAAGCCCGGTACCTCGGGGTACGGCATGTGGCCCATACCGGCCATGAGGAGCGACCCGAAGTAGGTCGTGACGACGACACGGACGAGCCGGTCATCGAGCGGACGCCCGGCCGCGTCGGCGACGCGGCGTGCGACCTCGAGGCCGATGCGGTCGCGCAGTCGCTTCACGTCCGGGTGCGAGGAGAGCAGGGCCTGGGTGCACGCGGCGACGACCTCGGGGTCGCCGGCGGTGATCGCACCGAGCCCGTCGACCACGCGCTCGAGGCGTTCGGCCAGCGGGACACCAGGGTCGACGGCCGGCTCGGGAACGTCGAGGACCCGGCGTAGCAGCAGTTCGCCGAGCGCGTGGTCCTTCGAGGAGAAGTAGGTGTAGGCCGTGGCGGGCGCGACCCCGGCCCGTCGGGCGATCCCGCGCATCGAGAGCGCGTCGTACCCGCAGGCCCCGACCTCGAGCGCGGTCGCCGCGACGAGGTGGTCGACGGCCTCGGCCTGCCGTTCCGTGAGGTGGCGGCGCGGTGCGGTCTGGACCATCGGATCAGGCCCCGGGCGCCGGCGGGATGTGGGGGGTGCCGTCGCGCATCGGCGGATACTCGAAGGTCGCACATGTCGTCCCCCGAACGACGCGGGTGATGTCGGCCTCCGGGAGGGTCTCGTTGTCGTCGTCGATCGTGACCTTCCAGCGGCAGTGCGGGGAGAAGTCCGAGGACGGGCGCGGGGGCCGGTGCACGTGCGAGATGTGGGCCTTCGGGTTCACGGCCTGGGCGGTCACGTCGAAGGTGCCGTCCTCGATGTGGTGGCACATGTTCGTGACCATCTGGTCGCCGAACGGCTCGGCGTCCATGAGGGCGCCGCAGTACGCGAGTTCGAAGTACCCGGTGCGCTCGTCCTCGACCTCGTAGCGGACGTCCATGTAGTGGTGCGGGAATCCGGGATCGAGTTGGAGGACCTTGAAGATCGCCTCGACGTCGTCGCCCTCCACGTTCATGATCCGCCGCAGGCGCTCGCCGTAGACCGGGCTCGCCCCGCGCCACTCCTCGATGGCGAGTTCCTTCACCGCCTCGGCGCCGTACTTCATCCCGATCGCCGCGCACATCGAGCGGTCGAGCATGTGCACGATCTGGGCGAACTCCCGGACGAGGCGCACGAGCGCGGGCTTCGAGAGGTCCTCGTACCGGAAGTCGGGGTCGAAGGCACCGGAGTAGTCGTCGCGCTCTGCGGGTGCGGTGGTCGGGTCGGCCATGGGACTCCTCGTCGGGACGGTGCCGGCGGAACGGGCACGTCGGGAGGATTCTGGACTACGGTCCAGACACCTGTCCAGCACTCGTGATCGCCCTACCGTCGGACCGGTGGCGGCGAGCACGTCGGGGTCCCGGGGGACCGATGAGGGGGAGCACATGACGGCGGTCGGCGTGATCGGCCTGGGCGACATCGGCGGCGGTGCGGCGACGAGCATCGCGACCGCCGGCCTCGACCTGTGGGTGTGCGACGTGCGCGAGGAGGCCACCGCCCGGTTTGCCGAGGTCGCCTCCGTCGCATCCACGCCGGCGGTCCTCGCCGCCGAGTGCGATGTCGTGTTCGTCGCCGTCGTCGACGACGCCCAGGTGCGCACCGTCGTCACCGGGCCCGCCGGGGCGCTCACGAGCGCGCGACCCGGTTCGGTGATCGTGGTCGCCAGCACGATCTCGCCCGACACGATCGCCGAGGTCGGCGCGGCGGCCCGGGCCGCCGGCGTCGGTCTCATCGACTGCGGGGTCAGTGGCGGTCCGAGTGCGGCGGCCACCGGCGAACTCATCTGCACGGTCGGCGGGACGGAGGCCGACATCGAGCGCGCCCGACCCGCGCTCGACGCGATCGGTTCGCTCGTCGTGCCGATGGGCCCGCTGGGTGCGGGGCTCATCGCGAAGTTGGCCCGCAACGTGATCCAGTACGGCTCGTGGCTCGCGGCCTACGAGGGCCAGCGCATCTGCGAGGCCGCGGGCATCGAACTCGCGAAGTTGGCCCAGGTGGTGAAGGCGAGCGACGCGAAGATCGGCGGGCCCTCCACCCTCATGTTCCGGGCCACGGTCGTCCCGTTCGGGCCGGACGACCACGAGGGCCTCGTGAACCACATGCGCTCGGCGGCTGCCCTCGCGCACAAGGATCTGCAGGCCGCGCTCGAGGCGGCCACGGCGCTCGGCATCGACCTGCCCGGCGCCACCCTGACCGACGAGTACGCCGACGCGATCTTCGGCGTGGGGGAGGCGACGCGCTGATGGGCGTCACGGGCGAGGAACGGGTCCTCATCGCCGGCGAGCTGCGCACGGCGCGCGCGGGCCGCACGTTCGAGACCATCAACCCGGCGACCGAGGAGGTGCTGGGCGTCGCGGCCGACTGCGAACTCGAGGACCTCGACGACGCCATCGGTGCTGCACGACGAGCCTTCGACGAGACCGGCTGGGCCACCGACGTCGCATTCCGCGCCCGGTGCCTGCGCCAACTGCGCGACGCGTTCCAGTCGCACGCCGAGGAGATCCGCGCGATGACGGTGGCCGAGACCGGCTCGCCGCTCATGCTCACCTACTCGGCGCAGCTCGATGACCCGGTGAACGGGCTCGGATGGGTCGCGGACCTCGCCGAGGCGTACGAGTGGGAGCGCGACCTGGGCCGAGCCGAACCCCTCGGCATGCCGGCCCACCGCTGGGTGCGCCGGGAGGCGACCGGCGTCGTCGGAGCGATCACCCCGTGGAACGTGCCGCATCAGATCAATCTCGCGAAGGTCGGCCCTGCACTTGCGGCGGGCAACACCGTCGTGCTGAAGCCGGCCCCGGACACACCGTGGTGCGCGACCGTGCTCGGTCGCCTCGTCGCCGAGGAGACCGACATCCCCGCGGGCGTGCTCAACGTCGTGACGAGCAGCGACCACGCGGTCGGCGCCGCGATCGCGACCGACCCGCGGGTGGACCAGGTGTCGTTCACCGGTTCCACGAACACCGGGCGCGCGGTCATGCGCGGTGCGGCCGACACGCTCAAGCGGGTGTTCCTCGAACTCGGCGGCAAGTCGGCGTTCATCGTCCTAGACGATGCCGATCTGGCCGGCGCCTGTTCGATGGCGGCGTTCACCGCCTCGATGCATGCCGGGCAGGGCTGCGCCATCACCACCCGCCTGGTGGTGCCGCGGGCCCGCTATGACGAGGCGGTCCAGGCCGCCGCCGCCACCATGTCGGGTATCAAACCGGGTGATCCGACCGACGCCGGGACAATCTGCGGCCCGGTCATCTCGGAGCGTCAGCGCGACAGAATCCAGTCCTACCTCGATCTGGCCATCGCCGAGGGCGGCAGCTTCGCCTGCGGCGGCGGCCGGCCTGCTGATCGTGATCGGGGGTTCTTCATCGAA
>JALRDW010000257.1 GCA_023262065.1 Acidimicrobiia bacterium
CAGGACGACGGACCGACCGGCACCCTCGTGCGCCGACCGTGCCTCTGCGAGCTCCGCCGGCTCGGTGAGCGACCACTCGCTCGAGATCCACGAAGGCCGCCCCGCGACGACCGCTACCGAGTCGACCACTCCCTGGACCCCGCGGCCCCCGTGGCTGCGGAAGGACTCGACCGCCTCCACTCGTGCACCCCGCTCGACGGCTCCGGCCGTGACGGCGCGGGCGACGGGATGCTCGGAGGCGTTCTCGACCGAAGCCACGAGAGTGAGGAGCCGCTCGGTGCTGACATCGGCCGCCGGCACCGCATCGACCAGCGCCCGGGCGGACCCGGCGGAGACCGCGAGGGCGGCGATGAGCGGCAGGGCGAGCGCTCGACCGCACGCGCGCAGGGGGCGGGGACGACGAACCATGACTTCCTCCATCGGCCCCGTGTCCGCGAGGGCCGTACCTGACCGCCCGGGAGCGGTCTCCACTGGGGAGCACCGGCGAACCGGTGGACAGGGGCGGGCATCCTGGCTCACGGGCCCCGGGGGGCTCGCTCACAGTTGCGGGTCAGCGCCGGTCTCGCACCGGCTTCCCCCATTCCTCCCCGGCGGACCCGGGTCGGAATCGCGCACACCATCCGGGGTTGTGCGCGACCGCTGTCGAGCGGGCACCCTAGGGGGATGGGACCCCGGGCGTCAACGACCTCGAGCGCGACACCACGGCGCGCCGGAGGCGCTCCGGTGTCGGCGCGGGGCCAGTGGCACGCCGTCGCATGGCTCGGGTGGGCGCTCGCCGCCGCGACGGTCGTGCAGCTCGCGCCGAGCCCCGTGTACGTGGTGCTCGTGATCGCGATCTGCGCGCTCATCGTGGAGACCCACGCCGAGCCGGGTCCGTACCGGCGCGCGTTCCCCGCGCTCATCGCGCTCGGCGTCGTGTTCTCCGCCGTGCGCGTCGCACTCGCCGCCCTCACGACCCACATCGGCGAGCGTGTGCTGTTCACGCTCCCCGAGGTCACGCTCCCCCGCCTGCTCGGTGGGTTCACCGTCGGCGGCACGATCGAGACCGGCGTCATCCTCGACGCGCTGGTCGCCGGGTTCGTGATCGTCGGCGTGATGGCGGTGTTCGGTGCGCTCAACGCCGTGATCTCCCACGCCGAGCTCCTCCAGTCCGCGCCGCGCGCGTTCCACGAGATCGGGATCGCGATCACCGTGGCACTCGCGTTCGTGCCGTCCACGCTCGAGTCGATCCAAGCCGTCCGGGAGGCGGACCGGGCCCGCACCGGGGGACGGGTCGTCCGCCGAGGTCGCACGCTGCGGCTCGTCGTCCCCGTGCTCGAGCGCGGGCTCGAACGCGCCGTGCACCTCGCGGAGTCGATGGACTCCCGCGGGTTCGCACACGGCACCCCACCGCGGGCCGATCGGATCGCCGGGTGGCTCGGGCTCGCCGGGCTCGTGGCGCTCGGCACCGCGTTCGTCGCGCTCGTGGGTCGGCAGGCGACCACCGCCGCGATCCTCGCAGTGAGCGGCGGGACCCTCGTGGTCGCCGCCATCCTCGCCGCGTCGATCGGGAGCGGTCGGGTGCGTTACCGCCGCCGCCGCATCACCCGCGCCGACGCCACGATGGTCGCACTCGCCTGGCTCGCTCCGGCCCTCCTCGGGACGCTCACCATCACCGGCGACGATTCGCTCACCTGGAGTGCGCAGCCGCTCACCTGGCCCCAGGTCGGGTTCCTGCCGATCCTCGCCCTGCTCCCCCTCCTCGCGCCGATGGCGCGTCGGCCCTGGGAGGACGCGCTCGACGCGTCGCCCCCGGCCCCGGTGTCGGCATGAGTGGGATCTCGTTCCGGGCCGTCTCGTTCGGATACCCGGACGGACCGACGGCTCTGTCCGCGGTCGACCTCGAGGTCGCGGCCGGCGAGGTGCTGCTCGTCATCGGGGCCAGCGGGTCGGGCAAGAGCACGATGCTGCGCGCGGTGAACGGACTGGTCCCCCACGCGTCCGGCGGTCGGTTCGGCGGCGAGGTCGTGGTGGCCGGGCGCTCGACCCGAGACCACCGCCCCCGGGACCTCGCCGACGTCGTCGGATTCGTGCATCAGGACCCGGAGGCGCAGTTCGTCGTCGACCGGGTCGAGCACGACGTGGCGTTCGCCCTCGAGAACCTCGGCCTCGCCGAGCCCGCGATGCGTCGTCGGGTCGAGGAGGTGCTCGACGCGCTCGGCATCGCGCACCTGCGCGATCGGGCCCCGAGCACCCTCTCCGGGGGTGAACGCCAGCGCGCCGCGATCGCGGGGGCGCTGGCCGTCGGGCCGCAGGTCCTCGTGCTGGACGAGCCGACCTCCCAACTCGACCCCCAGGGGGCCGACGACGTGCTCGCCGCACTCGGCCGCCTCAACGCCGACCTCGGGACGACCGTGCTGCTCGCCGAGCACCGCCTCGAACGGGCCGCGCCGCTGGCGGACCGCGCGCTCGTCGTCGAGCACGGTGTGGTCACGGACGGTCCGGCCGCGACGGCGAGGGTCGTGGCCCGGTACCCCGGCGCGCCGAGCGCCACCCGGCTCGGTCGGGCGCTCGGGTGGACCGATC
>JALRDW010000056.1 GCA_023262065.1 Acidimicrobiia bacterium
GAGCCCGATCCATGCGATCGGCGGCACCGGGGTCTTCGTGAAGGAGGTGCAGGAGGCCGTGCGCCGCGGTGAGGCCGACCTCGCCGTGCACTCGGCCAAGGATCTGCCCGCGATCACGCCGGACGGCCTCGTGCTGCGCGCGGTCCCGGAACGGGCCGACGTGCGCGACGCGCTCGTCGGGTCGACGCTCGCGGACCTGCGCGAGGGCGCGACCGTGGCCACCGGCTCGGTGCGCCGCCGCACCCAACTCGCCGCACTCCGCCCCGACCTCGGGTTCGTCGAACTGCGCGGCAACATGGCGACCCGGCTCGCGAAGGCGGCCGAGGTCGACGCCGTCGTCGTGGCGGCGGCCGCGCTCGATCGCCTGGAACTCGCCGACCGCATCGCCGAGCGCCTCGAACCGTCGGTGCTGCTGCCGCAGGTCGCGCAGGGCGCACTCGCGGTGGAGTGCCGGGCCGACGACGCGACGGCGCTCGCGGCCCTCGGGGCGATCGACGACCCCGCGGTGCACCGTGCGGTGGCGGCGGAGCGGGCCTTCCTCGGGGCGCTCGGCGGCGGCTGCGACCTGCCGGTCGGCGCGCTCGCGGTGCTCGACGGCTCGACCGTGCGGATGGAGGCCCTGGTCGCCGAACCCGACGGCTCGGCGCCCCGACGGGCCACCGACGCCGACCCGGACCCGGCGACGCTCGGTCGGAGGCTCGCCCGGCGGTTGGTGGAGACTGCCCGACCGTGACCGTCTACCTCGTCGGCGCCGGCCCGGGTGACCCGGGGCTCCTCACCCAGCGCGGGGCCGCGCTGCTGGCGCGCGCGCAGGTCGTCGTCTACGACCGCCTCGCCCACCCCTCGCTCCTCTCGCTCGCCCCGCGCGACGCCGAGTTCGTCGACGTCGGCAAGGCCCCGGGCGACGTCGCCATGACCCAGGACGGCATCAACGCGGTGCTCGTCGACCGCGGGGCCCGGGGTCTCGAGGTCGTCCGCCTCAAGGGTGGGGACCCGTTCGTGTTCGGTCGGGGCGGCGAGGAGGCCGAGTCGCTCATCGCCGCCGGCGTCCCCTTCGAGGTCGTCCCCGGCGTGACGAGCGCCATCGCTGCGGCGGCGTACGCCGGGGTGCCGGTGACGCACCGCAAGGTGTCCACCCACGTCACGATCGTCACCGGTCACGAGGACCCGGCCAAGGGTCGCACCGACGTCGACTGGGACGCGCTCGCCAAGGCGGGCGGCACGCTCGTCGTGCTCATGGGCGCGGGCCACCTCCGGGACATCGCCGCGCTGCTCATCGCAGGCGGTCGAGCGCCGGAGACCCCGGTCGCCGCGATCCGGTACGGCACGCGACCGGAGCAGACCACCATCCGCACCACGCTCGGTGCGGCCCCCGATGCCGGCATCCGGTCGCCGAGCGCGATCGTCATCGGCGACGTCGCGGCGCTCGACTTCTCGTGGTTCGAGCAGCGACCGCTCCTCGGCGCCCGGGTCGTGGTGACGCGGGCCCGCGAGCAGGCGAGCGGCCTGCGGGAGCGCCTCGAGACCCTCGGGGCTCAGGTGCTCGAACTGCCGACGATCGCGATCGAACCGCTCGCGGTGCCGGCGCCGGATCTCGCCGGTGTCGAGTGGCTGCTGTTCACCTCGCCCAACGGCGTGGACGGCCTCTTCGAGCGGGGCCTGCACGCGCACGGCCTCGACACCCGCGCGCTCGCCGGTGTGCGCGTCGGTGCGATCGGTCCGGGGACCGCGCAGGCGCTCGCCGCCCACGGCGTCGTCGCCGACGTGATCCCGGAACGGTTCATCGCCGAGTCGCTGCTCGAGGCGCTTCCGGCGCCGAGCACCCCGGGTGCGCGTGCCATCGTCGCCCGCGCCGAGGACGCGCGCGACGTGTTGCCGGAGGGTCTGCGCGAGCGCGGGTACGCGGTCGAGGTGCTCGCGGTGTACCGAACGGTCCGCCCCGAACCGGACCCCGCACTCGTGGAGCAGGTGCGCACCGGTGACGTCGACCTCATCACCTTCACGTCCTCGTCCACGGCGACGGCCAGTACGCGCCCGAGATGCTGCCGGAAATGCTCGCGCCCCTCGCCCGCGACGAGGCCGACGTGGTGCACGGCTCGCGGATGCTCGTTGCGCGAAACGCGCTCAAGGGCGGCATGCCGTTGTACAAGTTCGCCGGCAACAAGCTGCTCACCTGGTACCAGAACCGCGTGCTGCGCAGCCGGCTCAGCGAGTTTCACACCGGCTACAAGGCCTACACCACCGCCGTGCTGCGGCGCATCCCGTTCGAGCTCAACTCGAACGTCTTCCACTTCGACACCGAGATCATCATCCAGCTTTTGCGCGCCCGCGCCCGCATCACGGAGATCCCGATCCCGACCCATTACGGCGACGAGATCTGCCGGGTGAACGGCCCGCGTTACGCGCTCGATGTGATCAACGCCTCCACCGTCGCGCGCCTGCAGGACTACGGTCTCGTTTACCGCCGCAATTTCGACGTCGAGTCCCTCAACCCCCACAACGCGCACTACCACGCGAAGCTCGACTTCCGCAGCACCCACTCGGAGGCCCTCGC
>JALRDW010000057.1 GCA_023262065.1 Acidimicrobiia bacterium
GAAGTTGCAGTTCGCGATCGCCTCCGGCGCGATGAGCCAGCCGTAGCGCTCACGGGCGGGTTCGAGGCTCGCCGGGCTGAGGAAGGTCACCGGACGACAGACCTCCGCATCGTCGCCGCGGATCTCGCGGGCGACGCGCTCCACGGTCCGCTCCCCACTCGCGCTCCACTCGGCGGGCAGCGGTTGCAGCGTCTTCGATGCGGTCTCGTCGCCACCGCACGCAGCGAGCACGCCCGCGAGCAGGGCGGCGGCGAGGAGCCCGCGCACCGACCGACGACCCACCGTCCGCATCCCGTCCCGCATGGCCGTTCCCCCCTGGTCGCCTCTCCCGCACGTCGCGGGCGGTGAGCGTACCGCCGGGCGCCGGGCCGCCGACCGCGACCGGTGACCCCGGCGGTGCGCGCGAGAATCCCGGACCATGGAGCAGGTCAGGAGCACCCCGCGGACCCCCGGACGGCACCGTGCGTGTCGGCGCGCCGTCGTCATCGGCCTCGCCCTCGTGGCGAGCATCGCGCCGACGGGGCCGGTCGGGGCGGAGCCGACCGGCGTCGTCGCGCCGGCACCCACGGGTGCGGGCGGCCCACCGCGCTTCACGACCACCGGCCCGTACCGCACCGTGCGCTCGGGCACCACCGAGGTCGACGGGCGACGGGTCACCTGGTCACTGCGACGCGCGCCCGGCTCGGGGGGCACCACCTGCTGGCGGTTCGAGGCGAAGCCCGCCGCGAAGTCCGCCGGGTCGAACGCACCCGGGGGCGCGCGGTGTTCGATCGCGCCGACCGCGGATGCCGATCCGGTGGACCGGCCGTGGTTCGTGCAGTCGAACGCGCGCAGCGCGCCCTACGGGTTCCTCGCGTTCGTGGTGCCGAAGGGCACGACGAAGGTGCGCGTCGGCACCGAGGGCGGTCGGTTCCGGACCGTGTCGGGATCCTCGCCGTTCGTCGTCGTGAACGGGCGCGATCCGCTCTGGGTCGACCTCACCCTCCCCGACCGCACGCGCCTGTCCTGCGCGGCCGGGGTGCTCATCGACCGATCGGACCTGCGCGACCCGATCCTCACGAGGCCCTCGGTGGGCGCGGCCTGGTTCTGCGACGAGCCGTGACCGCACCCGACCCCGCACCACCCTGCGGCGGGGCGTGGGTCCAACGGCCCAGAACGGCGCTCACCCTCGGCGCGAACGGGCCGATCTGCCCCTAGAGGAATCGCGCAGAGGGTGGTACCTTCGCCCCGAAGCGTCATGGGGGAACTGGTGGAATCGGAGCCGAGGTCGCTGGCGAGCAGTGGTGTGTCGCGCCGCCAGTTGCTCGCGCGCTCCGCGGTCGCCGCCGGGGTCGTCTGGGCCGCACCGGTCGTACGCACCGCCTCGGCCTACGCGGCCACCAGCGCCGGCACCTCCCGCCCCTGCACCCAGTTCTTCGTCGCCGGCCTCTCGCTGAGCGGCAACTGGTACCCCGCCTACCCGTACGGCTTCGACCCGTCGCTGACGCAGACCTCGAGCACGGTGGGCACGCCGACGACGCCCACCACGACCGTGCCGCCCACCGCGGCCGTCGCGTCGCCCCGCCGCAAGGACACCACCCCGCGCAAGATGACCCGGCGCGAGTACCGCGAGTACTTCGAGTCGGCGGACGATGACACCGGATCGACGAGCGTCACGGTACCCAAGCTCATCGCCGAGTGGGCCCGTGAGAACCCGAGCGTGCCGCTGCTCGAGCCCGACGTGTACCCGCAGATCACCCAGACCGGCGCGCAGGGCTGGGCCGTGCTGCTGCCCGAGGTGACGGGTCCGAACGCCGTGGCGCGCCAACCGCGCTTCATCATCGGGTACTCCTGGCAGGGCTCGCAGTACGCGTACGGCTACGTGGATCCGCAGCCGGCGAACCCGGCGCTCGCCGGACGCCGCATCCTGTTCCCGTCGCCGGTCGGCCGGGAGCCCGGGGTCGGCGACGAGCCGATCACCAGCACATCGAAGCGTCGGCGTCGCCGTGGCTCCACGACGACCTCGTCGAGCAGCACCACCTCGAGCACCACCACGACGACGCCCGTGGCGCCGACCACCGCCACGGGCGCACCGGTCGGCCCGGTGTACGGCCCGCCGCCCACCGCGGCGACGACGAGCACGTCGACGACGACCACATCCACGACGACGACCACGACGCTGCCGCCGACCACCACCACGACCGTCCCGCCGAGCACCACCACGTCGACGACCACGACCACGACCACGCTGCCACCGACCACCACCACGACCCGGCCCGGCAACGGGTGGGGGCCCGGCGGTTCGAAGCAGACGACGACCACGACGGCCCCGCCGCCCACGACGACCTCGACGACCTCCACCACCACGACCACGATCCCGGGTGGCGGATCGACGACCACCACCACGACCACGATCCCCGGCGGGCCGACCACGACGACCACGACGAACCCGTTCGTGGCGTGGTGGATCGCCGCCCACTCCGGCAACGGGTCCGGGGGCTGGGGCGGCACCGTCCCGAGCGGCCCCGGCAACGGCGGGGGCAACGGCAACGGGTCGGGCGCGGTGAACGGCGAGGGCAAGAAGATCGGCTTCCTCGATCCGGGGGTCGGCCCCGCCGGCCCGGCCGGCCCGGGCGCGTTGTCGCCCACCGACTCCCGGTCCTTCGCCGACTACTTCGCCGAGGGCGACGAGTCCCTCGAGCCACCTCAGGGCTCCCCGATCAAGGGCGTCATCCTCATCTACTGCCAGCCCTGACCCGCCGCATCGGCATCGGGGTCCCGCACGGACGCAGGTCCCGCTCCCGAGCGGCGCGCCCCTCCGCCCTCCCGGCGCGAACGGTCCTGACGGCCCGTCGGGTGCGGCAGACTTGGCGGCCATGACCGCACTCCTCGAAGCCCTGCGGGACCGCAGCGCCCACGTCGTCATCATCGGCCAGGGCTACGTCGGTCTCCCGGTCGCGATGCGCGCCGCCGAGGCCGGTTTCCGGGTGACCGGGTTCGAGGTCGACCCCCGCCGCCTCGCCGCACTGCAGGACGGCCACTCCTACGTCGAGGACGTGCCCGACGAGCGTCTGCGGGCCGCCATCGCAGCCGGGTACACCGCGACGGACTCGATCGGGGACCTCGCGGGATTCGACGTCGCGGTGATCTCCGTACCGACACCCCTGCGCGAGGGCACGCCCGACCTGTCCTTCGTCGAGAGCGCGGCGGAGCAGTTGCGCCGGGTGCTGCGGGCCGGCGCGCTCGTCGTGCTCGAGAGCACCACCTACCCGGGGACGACCGAGGAGCTCGTCGGTCCGATCCTCGAGGGCTCGGGGCTCACCGCCGGGCGCGACTTCCACCTCGGGTACTCCCCGGAGCGCATCGACCCGGGCAACGCGCGCTTCACCTTCGAGAACACGCCGAAGGTCGTCTCCGGGATCGACGCGGCCTCGCTGGCCTGCGTGGCCGAGTTCTACGGCGCGCTCGTGGACACCGTGGTGCCGGTCGGGTCCTGTGCCGAGGCCGAACTCGTGAAGTTGCTCGAGAACACGTTCCGGCACGTGAACATCGCGCTGGTGAACGAACTCGCGATGTTCGCCGAGGACCTCGGCGTGGACATCTGGAGCGCCATCGATGCGGCGTCCACGAAGCCGTTCGGTTACATGCGCTTCACGCCCGGACCGGGCGTCGGCGGCCACTGCCTCCCGGTCGACCCCTCGTACCTCTCCTGGCGGGTGCGACGGACCTCGGGCTCGGCGTTCCGGTTCGTCGAGCTCGCCAACGACGTGAACGAGCACATGCCCGACTACGTCGTGAGTCGCATCGCCGCGATGCTCAACAAGCACGAACGATCGGTGAAGGGCACGCGCATCCTGCTGCTCGGCATGGCCTACAAGGCCGGCACCTCGGACTGGCGGGAATCACCCTCGGTCGTGGTGGCCGAGCGCCTCGCCGCGCTCGGCGCGTCGCTGCGGGCCTGCGACCCGCACATCCCGGCGGTGTTCACCCCCGGGTTCGACCTCACGCTCGAGGAGTTCGGACCGGAGGCGCTCGGCGCGGCCGACCTCGTCGTCGTCCTCGTCGACCA
>JALRDW010000089.1 GCA_023262065.1 Acidimicrobiia bacterium
CGGAAAACTGGATTCAGGAACTCATTCGGAAGTCGACTAAAATTGAGCCGGGCGCAACCTCGGCATCAACCCCGGCAACTTCGACTACGCGGTCACCGCCGACTTCGACGATGTGGACGGGTTCCGGGCATACCGGGATCATCCCGACCACCGGGCCGTGGCGCGTGAGCTCGTCGGCCCGATCCTCGCCGATCGCGCCGCCGTGCAGTTCGACGCGGGGACGATACCGGGGGACCCGGGCGCCTCCACGGACTGATCCGGCCGCCTACGCTCACGGGGATGACCGTGCCCGTGCCCGTCACCGACAACGGTTGGCGGACGATCCCGAACCTCATCTCGTTCGCCCGACTGCTCTGCGTGCCGGTGTTCGTCTGGTTGGTGCTCGGCGCCGATCGGCCGCTCGCCGCCGGGGTCCTCCTCGCCGTGCTCGGTGCGACGGACTGGGTCGACGGTTGGATCGCGCGGCGGTACGACCAGGGGTCGGCGGTGGGCAAGGTCCTCGATCCCGTGGCCGACCGTGTCCTCCTCATCGCGGCCGCCGTCGTGCTGCTCGTCGACGGCACCGTGCCGCGCGGGGTCGGAGTGCTGGTGCTGGCCCGGGAGGCGGTCATCAGCCTCGCGACCCTCGCGCTGGCGGCGGCCGGCGCCCGCCGGATCGACGTGCTCTGGGTGGGCAAGGCGGGCACGCTCGCGCTCATGTTCGCGTTGCCGGGGTTCCTGCTCCTGTCGATCGCCGATGGGCCGGTCCACACGGTGCTGTGGTGGGCGACCTGGGTCTTCACGATCGGCGGTCTGGCGCTGTCCTACTGGGCCGCGGTGCAGTACGTGCCGGCCGCCCGCAGCGCCCTCCGGGCCCGGGGCGTCCCCGAGGAGGCCGTCGCGGTCGAGAACGCAGGTGGCACCGCGTGAAAGCCGTGATCCTCGCCGGGGGTGAGGGCACGCGGCTGCGGCCGCTCACGAGCAACACGCCGAAGCCCATGCTCCCGATGGCCAACCGGCCGATGATGGAGCACATCGTGCGGCTGCTGGCCCGCCACGGGTTCGACGAGATCATCGTCACCGTGGCATTCCTCGCCAACCAGATCCGCAACCACTTCGGCGACGGCGCGGAGTTCGGCGTGTCGATGCGGTACGCGACGGAGGACACCCCGCTCGGGACCGCCGGATCGGTGCGCAACGCGGCCGACGAGCTCGACGAGCCGTTCCTCGTCATCTCAGGCGACGTGCTCACCGACGTCGACCTCTCCGCGTTCGTCGCCGCGCACCGCGCGGCCGGGGCACTGGCATCGATCGCGCTCAAGCAGGTGGAGAACCCACTGGAGTTCGGCATCGTCATCACCGAGGAGGACGGCTCCATCGAGCGCTTCCTCGAGAAGCCGACCTGGGGTCAGGTGTTCTCGGACACCATCAACACCGGTATCTACGTGCTCGAGCCCCGGATCTTCGACTACATCCCGCCCGATGCGGTCGTCGACTTCTCCGGGGACGTGTTCCCGGCCGCGCTCGCCGACGGGGCGCGGCTCCTCGGTCACGTGGTCGAGGGCTACTGGGAGGACGTCGGCACCCTCGAGTCGTACCTGTCCTCGCACCAGGACATGCTCGACGAGCGGGTGGCGGTGGGGATCGGCGGGTTCCGGCTCACGAACGGCGTGTGGATCGGGGAGGGGGCCGACCTCGATCCGGGCGCGATCGTGGAGGGGCCGAGCATCGTCGGCATGAACTCGAGGGTGGAGGCGGGCGCCCACATCCGCCCGTACACCGTCCTCGGAGCGGATGTGATCGTGCGGAGCGACTCCTACGTCGAGCGCTCGGTCGTCCACGACCACGTCTACCTCGGGCAGAGCACCCGGCTCCGCAGCACCGTGATCGGGCGATCCTCGAACCTGCGGACCGGTGTCGTCGCCGAGGGTGCGGTGGTGGGGGACGAGTGCTTCATCGGCGACCGTGCCGTCATCAACCCGGGCGTCAAGGTGTACCCGTTCAAGACCGTCGAGAGCGGTGCGGTCGTGAACTCCTCGATCGTCTGGGAGACGCGCGGCGCCCGAACGCTCTTCGGACGCCGGGGTGCGTCGGGGCTGGCCAACGTCGACATCACCTCGGAGAGCGCGAGCCGCCTCGCCCTCGCCTACGCGTCCTCGCTGCCCAAGGGTGCGGTCGTCACGGTGAGCCGCGACACGAGCCGGGCCGCGCGTGCGCTGAAGCGCTCGGTGATCGGGGCGCTGAACCTCGCCGGGGCGAACGTCGACGACATGGAGCTCGCGACGGTCCCGCTCACGAGGTTCCAGGTGCTGAACTCGCAGGCCGCCGGCGGCATCAGTGTGCGACTCGCACCCGGTGACCCGACCTCGATCGAGATCCGCATCTTCGATCCCGAGGGCCGCGACATCGACGAGGCGTTCCAGCGGCGCATCGAGCGTCTCCTCTACCGGGAGGACTTCCGGCGGGCGTTCGCGGCCGAGATCGGGGACATCGTGTTCCCGCCACGGACGCTCGACTACTACACCGCTGCGCTCGAGCGGATCATCGATCGGGACCGTCTGCGGGAACGGGCCTTCAAGGTCGTCATCGACTACTCGTACGGCGCGTCCTCGCTCGCGCTCCCGAGCGTCTTCGCCAAGGTCGGCGCGGAGGTGCTCGCGGTGAACCCGTTCGCGGCGACCCGGATCGGTGCGGGCTCCCTCGAGGACCGCGAGGAACGGGCCCGCCGGATCGGCGACCTCGTGCGGGCCTCGGGCTCCGACCTCGGCGTGGTGCTCGACGCCGACGGCGAGACCGCGCTCTTCATCGATGACACCGGCCATGTGCTCGACCCGTCGCAGACGCTCCTCGCGCTCGTCTCGCTCGTCGCCGAGACCCAACCGGGCACCCGCATCGCGCTCCCGGTCTCGGTGAGCCGGGAAGCCGAGCGCATCGCCGCGGCCCACGAGGTGTCGATCGAGTGGACGAAGCTCGCGGCGGCGCACCTCATGGAGATCGCGTCCGCCGGCTCGGTCGTGTTCGCGGCGTCGCTCGAGCAGGGGTTCATCTGGCCCGAGTTCCTGCCGGCCTACGACGCCACTGCGACCCTCGTGCGACTCCTCGACCTGCTGGCCCGGACCGGACGGAGCCTCTCGGAGGTCGTCCGGCGTCAGGCCCGGGTCCACGTCGCCCACGAGGCGGTGGGGACCCCGTGGGATCGCAAGGGCACGGTCATGCGGGAGATGGTCGAGCGGAACCAGGATCGGGACCTGCTCCTCGTCGACGGGGTCAAGATCGACCTCGGGGACGCCTGGGTCCTCGTGCTGCCGGACCCCGAGGACCCCACGGTCCACGTGTGGGCGGAGTCGGGGAGCGACCATGAGGCGGCCCAGCTCGCCGCCGAGTACGCACGGAGGATCCGGCTGCTCGCGGGCTAGGTTCCGAACCCGAGTCGAGCCGACGGAGGGGCGAGCATGGAGTACCCGCAGGACCTGCGTTACAGCGAGGAGCACGAGTGGGTGCGCGTCGAGGGGACGCGGGCCACGATCGGCATCACGGACTTCGCCCAGGATGCCCTCGGTGATGTGGTGTTCGTCCAGCTCCCCGACGCCGGGCTCGCCGTGATCCGTTCGGCGGGATGCGCCGAGGTGGAGTCCACGAAGTCGGTCTCGGAGATCTACGCGCCGTTGAGCGGCACGGTGGTCGAGGTGAACGCGGCCCTCGAGGACGCCCCGGAGCTCGTGAACGCCGAGCCGTACGGGCAGGGCTGGATCTTCGTGGTGGAGATGAGCGATCCGGGGGAGCTCGACGCGCTCATGGACGCCGCCGGGTACCGCGCACTCGTCGAGGGTTGAGGCCGATCGGACTCGAGGACGGGTCGAGGGTCGTGCCCTGCCCGTCCCGGAGTCCATCGCCACACCGGGGGCTCGACCTCCGCTCCACGGTGAGGGTTTCGGGACCGCCCGTCCGGCGGTAGCCTGCCCGCCATGCAGTGCAGCCGTTGCGGTCACGAGAACGCCGGTGAGGCCCGGTTCTGCTCCTCCTGCGGGACCCACCTCGTCGCGTCCGACGAGACGACGCTGTCGATCCCGGCCGTGATGGCGGCCCCGCCGGGAGCCGGGGGCGCCGGGTCGATGGCGGTCCTCCACATCGCGCGGGGACCGAACGCGGGCTCCAACTTCGCCGTCGGGACCACCCGGCTGCAGGCCGGACGTCACCCCGACTCGGACGTGTTCCTCGACGACATCACGGTCTCCCGCCGCCACGCCACCTTCGAGCGCACGGCCGACGGGGTGGTGGTGGAGGACGTCGGATCCCTCAACGGCACCTACGTCAATCGGGACCGCATCGACCGCCGGGTCCTCGCAGACGGCGATGAGATCCAGATCGGGCGCTACGTCATCGTGTTCCGCGCCGCATGAGCGCGCCGGCTGAGTCCCCGCACCGATCGATCGGCGAGGTCCTCGCGCTGCTCAGCGACGAGTACCCCGACGTCACGATCTCCAAGATCAGGTTCCTGGAGGCCGAGGGTCTGGTGACGCCAGAGCGCAGCCCCTCGGGCTACCGGCGCTTCACCGCCTATGACTGCGCCCGGCT
>JALRDW010000098.1 GCA_023262065.1 Acidimicrobiia bacterium
GGAGCAGCGCTTCGGCGTCGAGCACAAGGAGCGCATCAAGCGGCTGCGAGCCGCGGTCGACGTGCTGACACTGTCGGCCACCCCGATCCCGCGCACCCTCGAGATGAGCCTCACCGGGATCCGTGACCTCTCCCTCGTGCAGACCCCGCCCGAGGAGCGCCAGCCCATCCTCACCTACGTCGGCGAGTACGACGAGCGTGCGGTGTCCGAGGCGATCCGTCGCGAGCTGCTGCGCGAGGGCCAGGTGTTCTTCGTGCACAACCGCGTGCAGGACATCGAGCACATCGCGGAGCAGGTGCGTGATCTCGTGCCCGAGGCCCGCGTGCAGGTCGCGCACGGCCAGATGGACGAGGGGACGCTCGAGCGTGCGGTCCTGTCGTTCGCGGATCGGGAGTCGGATGTGCTCGTGTGCACCACGATCGTCGAGAGCGGCCTCGACCTCCCGATGGCCAACACGCTCGTGGTCGATCGGGCGGACCTGCTCGGCCTGTCGCAGCTGTACCAACTGCGCGGTCGGGTCGGGCGCCGGGGCAGCCGGGCGTACGCGTACCTCCTCCATCCGCAGGACCGCGCGCTCACCGAGGAGGCGTACGAGCGTCTCAAGGCCATCGGTGAGTTCACCGACCTCGGCTCGGGCTTCAAGCTCGCCATGCGCGACCTCGAGATCCGTGGCGCGGGGAACATGCTCGGCGGCGCACAGAGCGGCCACATCGCAGCGGTCGGCTTCGACCTGTACTGCGAACTCGTGACCGAGGCGGTCGCCGAGTTGAAGGGTGAGCGGATCGAGCCGCCCTTCGAGGTGGTGCTGGACCTGCCGACCGACGCGCACCTCCCGCGCACCTACATCGAGCGGGATGACGTCCGGATGGAGGCCTACCGTCGGCTCGCGGCGGTGGAGTCGCCCACCGACGTCGACGACGTCGAGACGGAGTGGCTCGACCGCTACGGGCCGCCGCCGGCCGCCGCCGACGCGCTCCTCGACGCGGCCCGCCTGCGGGCGGAGTGCGTGCGGCTGCGGATCGCGACGGTGTCGATCGTCCCCGCCCCGATGCAGCGGGCCAGCGCGCGCATCGCCATCAACCTCCCGGAGAGCCGGCGGGTCCGCCTCGGCCGCCTCGCCCCGAGGGCGGTGGCCAAGGACGATGGGATCGTCGTGCCCCTCGAGGTGGCGCCGGCCCGGGCGGTGGCCGCAGTGGTGGCACTCCTGCGCGAGCTCGTCCCGCCCGACGATCCCCCGGGCTGATCCTCGGGCGCGGGGGCCCGTCGGTAGCATCCGGTCCCTGTGAAGCGAACCCGGATCGTCCCCATCGTCATCGCCGTCTGCACCGCCGCCCTGCTCGCGGGGTGCTCCTCCGTCGGGGGGACCGCGGCCACCGTGAACGGGGAGCGGTTCTCCCAGCGCGACTTCGAGGCCGAACTCGAGGCCCAGCGCGACAATGAGCAGTACTGGAACGCGAGTCAGCAGAACGCAGCCGGGACGCAGAACCCCGACGCGGTGCCGGCGAGCCTCGCCGCCGACTGGTTGACGCGCCACATCTACACGGAGATCGTGGCCGGGTCGCCGCTCGGGCGGCGGTCGAAGCCCGATGCGGCGCTGCGGTCCGAGGTGGAGGCCCAGCTCTCCCAGACCCCGGGCTGGACCGCGTTCCCGGCCCGGTTCCGGGCCGACCTCGTCGCATCGAACGCGGTCGCGGTCGCGGCGCAGCGCGCGCTGGCCGGTCCGGAACCCACCGCGGCCGAACTCGTCGCGTTCTTCGAGACCTACCGGGCCCAGATCTGTGCGAGCGGGAAGGTCGTCGCCCACATCCTCGTCGCGAGCGAGGCGGAGGCGGCGGCCGCGGTCGGCCGACTCGGGGACGGCGCGGACTTCGCGACCCTCGCCCGGGAACTGTCGACCGACACGGGCTCCGGCGCCTCGGGCGGTGGACTCGGTTGCCTCGGGGCGCAGCAGTTCGTGGCCGAGTTCGAGGCGGCGGCGCAGGCGCTGGCCGTGGGAGCCACCTCGGGTCCGGTGCAGACGCAGTTCGGCTGGCACGTCATCCGGGTGGATGCCGCCACGTACGAGACCCTGCGGGAGGGCGTGGCCAGCGCGTACCAGCAGGTGGCCGACACGAAGTTCCAGCGCTGGGTGCAGCGCCGGGTCCGGGAGGCCGACGTGACCGTGAACCCGCAGTACGGCACCTGGCGACGCTCGCAGGGTGCGTACAAGGTCGTCCCGCCGATCGCGCCGGCACCGCAGGTGCGCCCGACCCCGGAGCGGACCGGGGCGACCGGCATCCTCGGCTCCCGCGGCACGCCCACCCCGTGACGGCGCGGGTGGTCGTCGTCGGGCTCGGCCCCGGCGGTGCCGACCTCGTCGCCCCGCGAGCGCTCGACGCGTTGCGGCGCGCCCCCGCGCTGGTGCGGACCGCACGCCACCCGGCGGTCGACGAGCTCCGACGCGCCGGCGTCGTGCTCGAACCGCTCGACGCGATCTACGACGCAGCCCCCGACCTCGACGCGGCGTACACCGCGATCGCCGCACGGGTGCTCGACCTCGCCCGGGAACGGGGCGAGGTGGTCTACGCGGTCCCGGGGAGTCCGGGGATCGCGGAGCGGGCCGTCGGTCTGCTGCGACGGGCCGCCGACGCGGGGGAGGTCGCGATCGAGGTGATCCCCGGTCTGTCCTTCGCGGACCTCGCGTGGGCCCGTCTCGGCGTCGATCCGATGGCGACGGGGGCCCGGGTCATCGACGGCCGCGACCTGGCGAACGCGGCCGGACTCGGTGGGGCGATGCTCATCGCGCAGTGCGACACCCGGTTCGTCCTCTCCGACGTGAAGCTGGCGCTCCTCGACGCGCTGTCCGCCGACGCGGAGGTCGTGGTGCTGCAGCGGCTCGGGCTCCCCGACGAGGTCGTCACCCGTGTCGCGCTCGAGGACCTCGACCGCGCAGTGGAGCCCGACCACCTCACGACGCTGTTCGTGGACACCGGAGCGGCCGCGGTGGCGGGGGAGGTCGCCCGCCTCGTCGCCCTCGCCGAAGTGCTGCGGGGGCCGGACGGATGCCCCTGGGACGCGGAGCAGACGCACCGATCGCTCGTGCGGTACCTGCTCGAGGAGGCCTACGAGACGGTCGAGACCCTCGAGGCGCTCCCGATCGAGGCCCCGGCGGGCGACCCCGACCTCGACGCCTACGCGCGGCTCGAGGACGAACTCGGCGACGTGCTGTTCCAGGTCGTGTTCCACTCCATCCTCGCCGCCGAGGCCGGGGCGTTCACGTTCGCGGACGTCGCCCGCGGCATCCATGACAAGTTGGTGCGCCGGCACCCGCACGTCTTCGGCGAGGTGGAGGTGGCGGGTAGCGAGGAGGTGCTCGCCAACTGGGAGGTCATCAAGCAGCAGGAGAAGGGCACGGCGTCGATCGTCGACGGCATCAGCCCCGCCCTGCCCTCCACGCTGTACGCGCTCAAGCTGTTCCGGAAGGCGGCGACCGTCGGGCTCGCCCCGGTGGACCGGGCCGCGGCGCTCGCCGACCTCGACGCGGCGGCCACGAGACTGCGCGACGCACCCGGCGTGACCGCATCCGACGAGGATCCTGCGGTCGGTGACCTGCTCGCTGCGGCCGTGGCGGTCGCCCGGGCCGAGGGGGTCGACGCGGAGTCCGCGCTGCGCGCGTGGGCCGGTCGGTTCCGGGACACCTTCCGGGCCGCCGAGGCGCTCGCCGCCGCCCGGGGCACGACGCTCGGGGCGCTCGGACCCGAGGCCGCCCGCGACCTGTGGCGACGCGCCGCATCGGCGGGCTGACCCCGGGAGCACGACGGGTGGCGCCCCCACCGGTCGGCGTGGTCGAATCGGATCCGTGACCACCTACGACGTCCTCGGGAGCACGATCACCACGCCGGTGGAGATCCGCGAGGCTCGCTCGTGGTTCTCGACCTTCGCGGTCCCGTACCGGGCCGCGCGTGACCTGATCGCGTACAGCGGACTCGAACCGGCACCGCTCCCCGGTGGTCGGACCCTTGCGAGCCTCGGGTTCGTCCGCTACATCGACGGCGACCTCGGTCCGTACCACGAGTTCGTCGTGGCACTCATCGTGCGGCGGCCGGGCGGCGCGGATCGGAAGGACACCGGGGCGTTCATCCACCAGCTCCCGGTGAACCAACCCTTCACCTGTGCGGCCGGACGCGACATCTGGGGCTTCCCGAAGTTCGTGACCGACATCGACATCGACGAGGGCGTCCGCCGCGACACCGCGACCCTCGTGATCGACGGGGCGTCGGCGGTCCGGCTGTCCATCGCGCACGGGGTGCCGACGCGGATGCCGGACACCAACCTCGATGCGTACTCATGGGCCGACGGCACGCTCCGCTGCACGCCGTGGCGGCTCGACGGGGAGGGGTCCCGCGGACGCCCCGGCGGCGCCCGGGTCGAACTCGGCACGGGACTCATCGCGGATGAGCTGCGGGTGCTGGGGTTCCCGCGCCGGGCGATCATGTCGGGCACGATGCGTCGGGTGCGGATGACCTTCGGCGACGCGCGGGTCGTGGACCCCGGCGTCATCCCGACGCCCGGGGTGGCGGTGTGACGTTCCGGGGTTCGGTCGCCCTCGTCACCGGTGCGGGCAGCGGCATCGGGCTGCTGGCGGCCCAGCGCCTGGCGGCCCAGGGCGCACGGGTGGCCGCCCTCGACCTCACCCTCGAATCGCTCGAGGCCGCCCAGCGCCACTCGCCCAACGTGTCCGCGTTCGCGGCGGACGTCACCGACCCTGAGGGCCTCGCCGAGGCGCTCGCCCGGATCGGTGACGAGGTCGGACCCGTCGATCGGCTCGTGCACGCGGCCGGCATCTGTCGCCCCGGTCGCCTCGTGGAGCAACCGGTCGACGACGTGGCCCGGGTGATGGAGGTGAACTACCTCGGGACGGTGCGCACCGTGGCCGCCGTGGTCGGGGGGATGGTCGAGCGGAGCCGCGGCGACATCGTGCTCCTCGCCTCGATGGCGGGCTGGGTGCCCTCGTACCGTCTCGGCGCGTACGACGCCTCGAAGTTCGCGGTGGTGGCCTACGGCGAGGTGCTGGCCCACGAGCTCGAGGGCACCGGCGTCCGCACCGTCGTGGTGTGCCCACCCCCGGTCGACACGCCGATGCTCGAGGCCATCGAGGCCGCCGATCCGATGGCCCTCGGCGGGCAGCCCTCCATCCGGGCCGCCGAGGTGCTCGACGCGGCCGAGCGCGCCCTCGAGCGGGGCGAGATCTTCGCCTTCCCCGGCCGGATCACCCGGAGCGCGATCCGGATGCGGAGGATCGCGCCGGGCCTGCTCTGGAAGCGGATGGGCCGCATCGAGCGGGGACCCCGGCGGCAGCCGCGGCACGGCGCTCCGCCGGCCTGACCCACCGGTCCCCGGGCCCGTCGCGACCCGCCACGCGCCCCGGAATGCCCCGGGACACTGCCAACACCGGACTACCCTCGACCCTCACACCACAGGAGCAACGCCCGGTCGCGCGGGCGAGAGGGACCGACCCGTGAGCGCCATCGCCGACGTCACCGCCCGCGAGATCCTCGACTCCCGGGGCAACCCGACCGTCGAGGTCGAGGTGGAGCTGCTGTCGGGGGCCCGGGGTCGGGCCGCGGTCCCGAGCGGGGCGAGCACCGGTGCCCACGAGGCGGCCGAGCTGCGGGACGGTGACGAGCGCTACCTCGGCAAGGGAGTGCGCCGGGCGGTCGAGCACGTGGAGCAGGAGATCGGCGACGCCCTCCTGGGTCTCGACGCCCTGGATCAGCGGGTCATCGACACGACCCTCATCGACCTCGACGGCACCGACACCAAGAGCCGGCTCGGTGCGAACGCGATCCTCGGCGTCTCCCTCGCGGTCGCCAAGGCCGCTGCGCAGGAGTGCGACCTGCCGCTCTTCCGGTACGTGGGGGGCACGAACGCGCGGGTGCTGCCCGTGCCGATGATGAACGTGCTCAACGGTGGTGCCCACGCCGACTCGAACGTGGACCTCCAGGAGTTCATGCTCATGCCGGTCGGCGCGGCCTCGTTCCGTGAGGGTCTGCGCTGGGGCACCGAGACCTACCACGCGCTCAAGAAGCTGCTCCACGAGCGCGGGCTGGCGACCGCGCTCGGGGACGAGGGCGGCTTCGCCCCGAACCTCCCGTCGAACGAGGAGGCGGTGAAGCTGCTGGTCGAGGCGATCGAGCGCGCCGGCTACACCCCGGGCGAGGAGATCGCCCTCGCACTCGACGCCGCCTCGAGCGAGTTCCACGAGAACGGTCGCTACGTGCTCGCCGGCGAAGGCACCGAGTTCTCCTCGGCCGAGTTCGCCGGGTACCTCGGCGACCTCTGCGACCGGTACCCGATCGTCTCCATCGAGGACGGCATGGCCGAGGACGACTGGGACGGGTGGGCCGCGCTCACGGCCACGGTGGGCGACCGGGTCCAACTCGTGGGTGATGACCTCTTCGTCACGAACGTCCAACGACTCGCGCGCGGCATCGACCTCGGGGTCGCGAACTCGATCCTCATCAAGGTGAACCAGATCGGCACGCTCACCGAGACGCTCGACGCCATCGAGTTGGCCACGCGGGCCTCCTACACCTCGGTCATGTCCCA
>JALRDW010000137.1 GCA_023262065.1 Acidimicrobiia bacterium
CACTCGCGGTGACGCTCGCAGCACAGATGTACACCCGCGCCGCACCGGCGGGCGCGACCGGCGCGACCGGTACGACCGGGACGACCGGGACGACCGCCACCGGTACCTCGGGGGCGACCGGCGTATCCGGTGCGTCCGGGACGACGACGACCGGAGGGAACTGACGTGGCCGGCCAACCCCAGGACCGCAAGCGCCTCATCGTCCTCGGTGGGGTCGGCGGCGGACTCGTGCTGCTCCTGCTCGTCTTCCGTCTCGTGAGCGGCGGGGGCGGTGGTGACCCCATCGTGATCCCGACCGGCGTCGTGCCGACCACGACGACCACGACGGTGGCGCCGCCCGATGTCCCGGGTGACTCGTTCGACGTGTTCGCGACCAAGGACCCGTTCGCCCCGGTGATCCAGATCGACACCGGAGGTGCGACCGGAGCCTCGGGTGCGACCGGCGCGACGGGGACCGACGGCGGGGGCACCACGCCGAGCGGTGGCGGGACGACCCCGAGCGCCGGCACGGCGGTCGCGGTGGTCGACGTCTTCGACCAGGCGGGAACGGCCACCGCAGTGATCCGTGTCGGCTCGACGGTCTACACGGTCACGGCGGGGGAGACCTTCGCGACCTCGTACCAGGTGGTGAGCATCTCCGGGACCTGCGCCCAGTTGCTCTACGGGGACTCGCCGTTCCAGTTGTGCAAGGGCGAAGAGGTCATCAAGTAACCCGTGGCACCACGGGATCGGGCCGGCGGCAACGGGCCGGGTCCCGGACGGGTCCGCCGGTAGGCTGGGCGGGCCCGCATCCCCGAACGCAGGAGCGCACGTGCTGCGGTACCTGACCGCCGGAGAGTCCCACGGTCCGGCCCTCGTGGTCGTCGTCGAGGGCCTCCCGGCCGGACTCCCCATCACCATCGAGGTCATCGGCGACGAACTCGCGCGCCGGCGGCTCGGGTACGGACGGGGTCCGCGCATGCGCTTCGAGCGCGATGACGTCGAGTTCCTCGGCGGCGTCCGCCACGGGACCACGCTCGGCTCGCCGCTCTCGATCATCATCCACAACACCGAGTGGCCGAAGTGGGAGCAGGTGATGAGCCCCGACCCGGTCGACGAGGACGTCATCGCGTCGCTGGCCCGCAACGCCCCGCTCACCCGCCCCCGGCCCGGTCATGCCGACCTGGTGGGCATGCAGAAGTACGGGTTCGACGACGCGCGCAACGTGCTCGAGCGTGCGAGTGCCCGGGAGACGGCGGCCCGCTGCGCCGCCGGCGCGGTCGCCAAGGCTCTCCTCGCCGAACTCGGGACCACCGTCATCAGCCACGTCGTGCGGATGGGGGAGGCCGCGGTGCCCGCCGACGCCGCCCGCCCCGGTCCCGAGGACCTCGCCCGCATCGACGACTCGCCGGTGCGGTGCTTCGACCCGGACAGCGAGGCCGCGATGATCGCCGCGGTCGAGGGCGCCTCCAAGGCCGGCGACTCCCTCGGCGGCATCGTGGAGGTGCTCGGGTTCGGGGTCACGCCGGGCCTCGGCTCGCACGTGCACTGGGATCGCAAGATCGACGGACTCCTCGCGCAGGCGCTCATGAGCATCCAGGCGATGAAGGGAGTCGAGATCGGCGACGGCTGGGCGATCGCGGCGCGCCGGGGGAGCGAGGCCCACGACGAGATCCTGTGGGACGACGCCGCGGGCTACTCGCGTGCCTCCCACCGGGCGGGGGGGACCGAGGGCGGCATGACCACCGGCGATCTGCTCGTCGCCCGGGTCGCGATGAAGCCCCTCGCATCGCTCAACAAGCCGGTGCTGCGCACGGTCGATACCGAGACCAAGGAACAGACGGTCTCGTGGAAGGAGCGCACCGACGTCACCGCCGTACCGGCGGCCGGTGTCGTCGCCGAGACGATGACCGCCCTCGTGCTCGCGACCGAGGTCACCCGCAAGTTCGGGGGCGACTCGCTCGCCGAACTCAGGCGCAACCACGACGCGTACCGCGCGTCGCTGCGGTGACGACCCCGGCGTCGACGCGCCACCTCGTGCTCGTCGGCCTCATGGGTGCGGGGAAGTCCACCGTGGGTGCGGCCTGCGCCGAGCGCCTCCATCGACCCCTGCTCGACACCGACCACCTCGTGGAGACCGCCGCAGGCCGATCCGTCCGGGAGATCTTCGACGCCGAGGGCGAGGCCGGGTTCCGCGCGCTCGAACGGGATGCGGTCGAACGGGCCGCCGACGGCGACCCAGCCGTCATCGCGTGCGGCGGCGGGGTCGCGGTCGATCCCGCCAACCGCGCCGTGCTGCGGGACCGTGGCTTCGTCGTGTGGCTCGATGCGCCGGTGGACGCGCTCGCCGACCGGGCCTCGCGTGCCCCGGGGGTGCGACCCCTGCTCGCCGTCGGCGATCCGGTCGCCACGCTCGAGCGGCTGGCGGATGAACGCCACGATGCCTACGCGGGGATCGCCCACGTCCGGATCGACACCGCCGACCGATCGGTCGCCGCAGTGGCGGACCTCGTGCTCGAGGCGTTCGGAGCATGAGCACTCGCGCGGTGCCCGTGGCCGTTGCGACTCCCTACGACGTGCACGTCGGACCCGGCGCGCTCGGTCTCGCGGCGACGGTGCTGGCCGGTCGCCGGCGGGTCGCGATCGTGAGTCAGGCTGCGATCGCCGACCGGTACCTCGATGCGGTCCGGTCCGGGCTCGGCGAGTGCGAGGTGTTCCTCATGGGGGACGGTGAGGAGGCCAAGTCGCTGGCGACCGTCGAGCACCTGTGCCGCGGGTTCGCGGCGTGGGGTCTGCTGCGGGGCGACGCCGTGCTCGCGCTCGGCGGCGGCGTGGTCGGCGACACCGCAGGGTTCGCCGCATCCGTCTACTACCGCGGGGTCGACGTCGTGCAGGCGCCGACCACACTGCTCGCACAGGTCGATGCGGCGATCGGCGGCAAGACCGCGGTGAACATCCCCGAGGGTAAGAACCTCGTCGGCGCGTTCCACCAGCCGATCGCGGTCCTCGCCGACACCTCGACGCTCGCGTCGTTGCCGGATCGGGAGTACCGCGGCGGTCTCGGCGAGGTCGCCAAGTACGCGCTCCTCGCGGATCCGGCCACCGAGCAGGGTGGGATCAACGCGCTGCTCCGGGAGCACACGGGCGCCGTACTCGCCCGCGACCCGGGGATCCTCGGCGACCTGGTGGCCCACTGCGCGGGGATGAAGGCGGGCGTCGTCGCCGCCGACCCGCACGAGCGCACCGGGGTCCGGGCCACGCTCAACCTCGGCCACACCCTCGCCCACGCCCTCGAGACCACGGGAGGGTACGGGCTCACCCACGGCGAGGCCGTGGCGATCGGACTGGTCTTCGCCGGTGAGCTCACCGGCGCATGCGAGCGCGTCGGGCTCGACACGGTCGACCGGTACCAGGCCCTGCCGGCCTCGCTCGGTCTGCCCACCGCCGTGCCCGGCGGTGAGGCGCTCCGGGCCGAGGATCTGCTCGCCGTGATGCGTCGGGACAAGAAGGCGGCGGGCGGGCTCACGTTCGTGCTGCCCGGCCCCGACGGCGTGACCCTCGTCGACGATCCGCCGCCCGCCGCGCTCGCGCACGCGTTCGCGGCCGTCGGCGTGGGAGGCTGATGGGGATGGCGACGATCCTGCTCCTCTCCGGACCGAACCTCAACCTGCTCGGGGCCCGGCAACCCGAGATCTATGGCACCGACACGCTCGAGGACCTCGTGGGCGACGCGCGTGCCGCGGCCGAGGCGGCCGGTCACTCACTCGAGCACCTCCAGTCGAACCGCGAGGGCGACCTCATCGACGCGATCCAGGGTGCACGCGGCCGGTGCGCGGCGATCATCATCAACCCCGGTGCGTTCACGCACTCGTCGTACGCGATCGCCGACGCACTCGCTGCGTTCGACGGCGTGAAGGTCGAGCTCCACATCTCGAACCCGAGCGCGCGGGAGGAATGGCGCCGCACGTCGGTCGTCGCCCCCTACGTCACCGGCACCGTCGCCGGCTTCGGGCGCGCCGGCTACCCGCTCGCGGTCACCGCCGCCGTCGACGCGATGGCCCGCCCGTGATCCCCGCGCTGCCCCGGGTCGACGTCTCAGACCGCATCGCCCGTCTGCGGGCCGCGCTCGCCGACGAGGGCGCGGACGCGATCCTCGTCACCCGACTCCCGAACATCCGCTACCTCACCGGCTTCACGGGTTCGGCGGCGATGGCCCTCATCACGGCGACCGACGGACTCTTCGTCACCGACGGCCGGTACCGCGAGCAGTCGGCGGAGCAGCTCGGTGCCGCCGGCTGCCCGCTGGAGATCGCCATCGGCCTCGGTGCCGACGACCAACGCGACCACCTGCGTCGCGTGGCCGACCGAGCCGGGGTGGGGCGCCTGCTCCTCGAGGCGGGTGGGGTCACCTGGGCCCAGGCCCGGGACCTCGCGGACCGCTGGTTCCCGGACCTCGAGGTCCTCCCGGGCGATCCGATCGTCGAGACGCTGCGGATGGTGAAGGAGCCGGCGGAGATCGAGCGCATCCGCGCCGCCTGCCACATCGCCGACGACGCCCTGGCGTCCCTGCTGGAGCGCCTCGGCACCGGGATCACCGAGCGCGCGTTCGCGCTCGAGCTCGAGGTCGCGATGCGCGAGCGCGGGGCCGACGGCAACTCCTTCGATCCCATCGTGGCCTCCGGGCCGAACGGCGCCAAGCCCCACGCCCGACCGAGCGACCGGGTGGTCGGACGGGGCGAGCTCGTCGTCATCGACTTCGGATGCATCGTCGATGGGTACTGCTCCGACATGACCCGCACGGTGAGCGTCGGTGAACCATCGCCCGAGGCCCGGCACATGTGGGAGGTCGTGCACGAGGCCCAGGCCGCGGGTCGTGACGCAGTGGCGGCCGGGGTCGAGGCGGCGGCGGTCGATCGCGTCTGCCGTGAGATCATCGCCGCGGCCGGCTGGGCCGAGGCGTTCGCCCACGGCACCGGCCACGGCGTGGGGATCGAGATCCACGAGGACCCGAGGGTCTCGCAGGCCTCGAGTGCTACCTTGCTGCCCGGTCACATCGTGACCGTCGAACCGGGCGTCTACCTCCCCGGCATCGGCGGTGTGCGACTCGAGGACACCGTCGCCGTCACCGAGGGCGGCTGCGATCCGCTGACCGCCTTCCCCAAGCACCTCGTCGTCTGACCCGAGAAGGGCCCCTCGTGAGCATCTCCACCAACGACCTCAAGAACGGCATGGCGCTCAACCTCCCGGAGGGACTCGTCACCGTGGTCGAGTTCCAGCACGTCAAGCCGGGCAAGGGCGGCGCGTTCGTGCGGACCAAGCTCAAGAACTACCGGACCGGTGCGGTGGTCGACAAGACCTTCCGGGCCGACGAGAAGGTGCCGCTGGCGATCATCGACAAGCGGGAGATGCAGTACCTGTACCGCGAGGGTGCGGACTACGTCTTCATGGACACCTCGTCGTA
>JALRDW010000163.1 GCA_023262065.1 Acidimicrobiia bacterium
GACGACGAGCTGGCCGCCGCGGTGGCGCTGTCGGAGGCACCGGAGCCGGTCGTCGAGTCCGAGGCCTCCGTCGAGGCTCCCGAGTCGCCGGCCGTCGTGCCGGAGGCGCCGGCCGCGTCCGCCCCGGAGGCCCCGGCGGCCCGGGGTCGGCGCCGACGGCTGCGCGAGACCTTCGGGATCAAGGACGACGAGGGCGTCCGGGTCGAGGAGTCCGTCACGGTGATCGCGGTGGGCACCGAGGACGAGGCCGCGGTCGCGGTCGTCGAGTCGGTCTCGGTCGAGGCGACTCCGGGCGAGGGTCCGGCGGTCTCGGACATCTTCGCCCGTCTGCGGGCCGACGCCGAGGCGCCGGCACCGCAGCCCGAGGGTGACCTCGCGTCGGAGCCGGTGGCCGCCGTGGAGGAAGCCGGTCCCGGGACCGCGACGCCCGCCGTGGCGCCGACCGTCGAGGAGCCGGCACCGACCCCGCTCGAGGACACCGGATCCGAGCCGGCCGACGCGGACGCGGCGGTGCGCGCCGAGCGCGAGGTGGTGCTCGGCCCGCTCCAGCGCGACCTGGTGAAGCGGGCCAAGCGCGCGCTCCAGGACGATCAGAACGCGGTGCTCGACCGACTCCGCACCGCGAAGGGCCGACCGGACCCCGCGCAGGTCATCGGGGACGACGCCGAGCGTGCGGCGGCCTGGGCCGAGGCGATCGCCCCGCCGATCGCGGCGGCCCACACCGGCGCGCACACCACGCACACGACCGAGCCCGCGCCCGAGGTCCCGGAGGATCTGGTCACGACGGCGGTGGCGGCGATCGCCGATCCGTTGCGGGATCGCCTCCTGGCCGCGGTGGCCCGCCACGACGCCGAGGGCGAGGACGCGGTGCAGCGTGCGATCGGCGCGGCGTACCGCGAGGCCAAGGGAGCGCCGCTCGAGGACGCGGTCGCCGATGCGCTCGCAGCCGCATGGGCCCGGGGCGTCCACGATGCCGTCCCCGAGGGCACCCTGCTCCGCTGGGTCCCGGCCGAGGTCGGCCGGTGTGCCGACTGCGACGACAACGCGCTCGAGGCGACGCGACGCGGCGAGGCCTTCCCGACGGGTCAGGCGCACCCGCCGGCGCACCCGGGGTGCCGCTGCATGCTCACCCCGGCCCACGCCTGACGATCCGTCCGGGTGGGTGCGGCGTCCGGTCCGGATCGTCCGGTTGCGGCGGCGCGCGCGAGCAGCGCCGGAGCAGGGCGACCTCTAGGCTGATCCGATGCGCACGATGAGCACCGCACCCCGTCCGCCTCGTTCGCGCCGCCTGCGGGGTGGCCTCATCGCCCTCGGTGTGGTGCTCGTGGTGCTGTTCCTGAGCTTCCGCGGGATCGCCGTCTTCTACACGGACTACCTGTGGTTCTCGTCCGTGCGCTTCTCGGAGGTCTGGCGGGGCCTCCTCGTGGCGAAGGTCGGCCTCGGGCTCGTGTTCTTCACGACCTTCTTCGTGCTCATGGTCACGAGCCTCACCATCGCCGATCGTCTCGCGCCGAAGGCCCGCCCGGTGCCGGCGATCGAGGATCTGGCCTCCCGGTACCAGGACTCGGCGGCCCGGTACTCGGGGCGCATCCGCGTGCTCGTCTCGGCGTTCTTCGCGATCGTCGTCGGGGCCACCGTGGCCGGGGAGTGGCAGCAGTGGGTCCTGTTCACGAACCGGGTGTCGTTCGATCGGGTGGACCCGCAGTTCGGCAAGGACATCGGCTTCTACGTGTTCCAGCTGCCGTTCATCAACTTCTTCCTGAACTGGCTCTTCGTCGCGCTCGTCGTGGTGCTCGTCGCCACGATCGTCATGCACTACCTCAACGGGGGCATCCGCCTGCAGGGGCCGACGCAGTCCCGCGTCACCCCGCAGGTCAAGGCCCACATCTCGGTGATCCTCGCCGTGATGGCGCTGGTGAAGACCGGGCAGTACTGGTACGCCCGCTACAACCTCAACTTCTCGTCCCGCGGCGTGGTGTCCGGGGCGAGCAAGACCGACATCGCGGCACAGCTCCCGGCGCTCAACCTGCTCGTCGTGATCTCCATCGTGGCGGCGGGGCTCTTCGTCTGGAACATCCGGCGGCGCGGGTGGGTGCTCCCGGTCATCGCGGTCGGACTCTGGGCCTTCGTGGCCGTCGTCGTCGGCACGATCTTCCCCGCGATCTACCAGTCGCTGCGGGTGAACCCCAACGAGCTCCAGAGCGAGAAGCCGTACATCCGGCGCAACATCACGGCGACCCGCGATGCCTTCGGCCTGTCGAAGGTCGGCGTGACCTCCTTCGACTACCAGGAGAACCTCGACGCGGCGAAGATCGTCGAGAACGCGGCGACGGTCGAGAACGCCCGGCTCTGGGATCCCTACGAGACGCTGCGGAACTACCAGTCCTTCCAGAGCCTCCAGACCTTCTACAAGTTCTCGGATGTGGACGTGGACCGCTACGAGGTCGGTGGTCGGACCACCCAGGTGATGGTGAGCGCGCGTGAGCTCAACCGGGCCGATCTGCCGAGTCAGTCATGGGTGAACCGTCAGCTCGTGTACACCCACGGGTTCGGCGCGGTGGCCAGCGCCGCCAACAAGGCCACGGCGGACGGCACCCCGCAGTACCTGCTCAAGGACATCCCGCCGACCGGCGACGTGACCCTCACCCAGCCGCGGGTGTACTTCGGCGAGAGCACGGGCGGGTACGTGCTCGTCAACGCGAAGAGCGACGAGTTCGACTACCCGCTCAAGGGCCAGCTCGACGCCTACAACCGGTACGAGGGTGACGGCGGCATCAAACTCGACGGGTTCGTGCGGCGCCTCGCCTTCGCGACCCGCTTCAACGACTACAACCTGCTGATCTCGGGCCAGGTCACCCCGAAGACCCAGATGGTGTTCAACCGCGACATCCGGAGCCGGGTCGAGCAGGCGGCACCGTTCCTCTCCTTCGACGCCGACCCGTACCCCGTGATCCTCGACGGTCGCATCATCTGGATGCTCGACGGCTTCACCACGAGTTCCTACTACCCGTACTCGCAGCCGTTCTTCGGAGAGGGCGGACTCGGCGGCGAGTTCAACTACGTGCGGAACTCGGTCAAGGTCACCGTCGATGCCTACACCGGCGCGATCCGGTACTACGTGGTCGACGCCAAGGATCCGATCATCCGGTCCTGGCAGCAGGCGTTCCCGGATCTGTTCGAGCCGCTGTCGGCGATGCCGGCCGGTCTGCGCTCGCACCTGCGCTATCCGCAGGACCTCTTCAAGGCGCAGACCGACGTGTACCGGACCTACCACATGACCGATGCGACGACCTTCTACAACAAGACCGACCTGTGGGCGGTCTCGCCCGATCCCGGATCGGGTGAGGTCGGCACCACGGTGCTCGACTCCACCCCGACCACGATCGCGGGCGCCGGTCCCCAGGCCGCGTCCTCCTCCGGCCGGCGCATCGACCCGATCTACCTGCTCATCAAGTTGCCGGGGCAGACCGACGTGCGGTTCCAGCTGCTGCGACCGTTCGTCCCGGTCTCGAGCGGTAACGCGCTCACCAACCTCGTGTCGTTCATGGTCGCCGACTCCGATGAGGGCTCCTACGGTCAGCTGCGTTCGTTCGTGATGCCCGATGGGCGGTCGGTGTACGGCCCGCAACAGGTCGACAGCACGATCAACACGACCCAGCGGATCTCCGAGCAGTACTCGTTGCTCGGACGCACCGGATCGCGGGTCATCCAGGGCTCGATGCAGCTGCTGCCGGTCGCCGACTCGATCCTCTACATCCGACCGGTCTACGTGCAGGCCGACACCGGCCAGCAGTTGCCGTCGTTCCGGTTCGTGGTCGCGTTCTACGCCGGTCGCGCCGTGATCGACACCTCGCTGCGCGGTGCACTCGGCCAGCTCTTCGAGGGGGGCGCGTCCGGCGGCGGCGGGGCCGGCGGCGGGGGCACGGGTGGCGGCGGATCGGGCGGTGGCGGCGGCGCGACCGGCGGCCGCACGGTGGCCGAGCTGCTCGCCGAGGCCGCCGAGGCCTACGACCAGGCGCAGGCCGCGCTCAAGGCCGGGGACCTCGGGCGGTACCAGGACCTCACCGACGAGGTCGGGCGCCTGCTCAAGGAGGCCCAGGACGCCGCCGGTGGGTCCGGGGCGACCGGCGGGGGGTCGACCCCGAGCTCGACCACCTCGACGACCCGGCCGGCGGGTTCGACCCAGCAGTCGGCGCTGCGCTGACCCGGCCCGCGGACCGCCCGGAATCCCGCTTGGGAGCGGTCTCCGGGGGATTGTTACTATCCCGGTAGTGGAAATCCCCCCACCCCCGGGGGACCCCACCGGCGAAGGTGGCAGCGGTGTCCGTCAGCGGAATCGATCTCGGGAAGTACAAGCTCGGCTGGCACGACACCGAGCAGTACGTCTTCAAGCCGACCAAGGGCCTCAACGAGGACATCGTCCGGGAGATCTCCTGGCACAAGTCCGAGCCCGAGTGGATGACCGAGTTCCGCCTCGCGGCCCTCCGTCGATTCGAGTCGAGGCCGATGCTGCCGTGGTTCGCGGCCAACATGCCCGACATCGACTTCGAAAGACGAGAGTTGAAGCGCCGTTTGATTGCACCGTTTTAACGCGGCCGATTTCCGTAGGCCAAGCGGT
>JALRDW010000166.1 GCA_023262065.1 Acidimicrobiia bacterium
CCCGGCCTGCGAGTCGTTCGGCCACGGCGAGGCCGATCCCGGCGGAACCGCCGGTGACGATGGCGTGGACGCCTGCGAGATCGACGCGCCGGCGGCTCACTTCGGGCCGATCATCTCCTCGGGCCGGAGGTGGCGATCGAACTCCTCGGGCGTGAGCAGTCCGAGTGCGACCGCGGCCTCCTTGAGGTTCGTGCCCTCGTGGTGGGCCTTCTTGGCGATCTTGGCCGCGTTGTCGTAGCCGATCACAGGGTTGAGGGCGGTCACGAGCATGAGCGACTCGGCGACGTACCGGGCGATCTGATCCCGGTTCGGCTCGATGCCGACGACGCAGAACTCGCGGAAGCCCGCACACGCGTCGGTGAGGAGATCGACCGAGTGCAGGAAGTTGAAGATCATCACGGGCTTGAACACGTTGAGCTCGAAGTTGCCCATCGAGCCGGCGGTGCTCACGGCCACGTCGTTGGCGAGCACCTGCACGCACACCATCGTCATCGCCTCGGACTGGGTCGGGTTGACCTTGCCCGGCATGATCGAGGAGCCGGGCTCGTTCTCCGGGAGCATGAGCTCGCCGATGCCCGCACGCGGGCCGGAACCCAGCCACCGCACGTCGTTGGCGATCTTCATGAGCGACACCGCGAGGGTCTTGATCGCACCGTGGGCGAACACGAGGTCGTCGTGGGCGGCGAGGGCGGCGAACTTGTTGGCGGCCGACGTGAACGGCAGCCCGGTCAACCGAGCGATCTCGGCGGCGGCCCGGTCGGCGAACTCGGGGTGCGTGTTGATGCCGGTCCCGACCGCGGTCCCGCCGATGGCGAGGGCGAGCAGCCCCGGGAGCACCGCCTCGATGCGCTCGAGGTCCGCGTCGAGTTGGGCCACGTACCCGCTGAACTCCTGCCCGAGGGTCATGGGCACCGCGTCCTGGAGGTGTGTCCGACCGATCTTCACGATGTCGGCGAACTCCGCCGACTTGGCGGCGAGCGCATCGCGCAGCGCCCGAACCGACGGGATCAGGCGCGCGTGGACCTCCTGGTAGGCGGCGATGTTCATCGCCGTCGGGAACGTGTCGTTCGACGACTGGGACATGTTGACGTCGTCGTTCGGGTGCACCGGCGACTTGGAGCCGAGCTCGCCGCCCGCCATCTCGATGGCCCGGTTCGAGATGACCTCGTTCACGTTCATGTTCGTCTGGGTGCCCGAGCCGGTCTGCCAGACGTACAGCGGGAAGTGCTCGTCGAGCGTCCCGGCGATCACCTCGTCGGCGGCTGCGGTGATGAGGTCCGCCTTCTCCGCCGTCATCTTCCCGAGGTCGCGGTTCACGGTCGCCGCCGCCCGCTTCAGCACGGCCATCGACCGGATGACCGCCCGCGGCATGTGGTCGTCGGCGATCGAGAAGTGGTGGAGCGACCGCTCGGTCTGCGCACCCCAGTACCGGTCGGAGGCGACCTCGATGGGCCCCATCGAGTCGGTCTCGGTCCGGGTCGAGGTGGTCGGGTGCTCGGCCATGGGATCCTCCCGGCGACGCCCGCCGGCGCCGCGTTCGTGTCACGTGTCGGCCCCGGCCGCTCGGCCGGGCGGGCCCGGGTTCGGCGGGCGCGGCGATGGTACCGATCACCGTCCGACGGTCCGGCACCCGAGCGGCCCTAGGATGCCGCTCTCGCCGGATCCGGGACGGGGGGCAGGTGGGCACGACGCGGGTGCACGAGATCGCCGACGGCTACGTCGCGGCGTTCGCCGCCCTCGATCCGACCACCGCCACCGCCGTCGGCATCGACGACCACGGCACCCGGCTCACCGATCACTCCCCCGAGGGCATCGAGGCCCGCGACGATCTCGCCCGGGCCACGCTGCGGGACCTCGCCGCCGCCACCCCCACGGACGACCGGGATCGGGTCGCCGCCGGGTACCTCGAGGAGCGGCTCCGCACCGGACTCGCGCTCGCGGACCTCGGCGAGGCGTACCGCGCGCTGAACGTGCTCGGCGGTCCGCTCCAGGACACCCGGCAGGTCTTCGACCTCATGGCCCGGGACACGATCGAGGACTGGGAGCGCATCGCGGCGCGCATGACGGCGGTGCCGGGGTCGATCGAGTCGGCACTGCGCACCCTCGACGTCGGAGTCGCGCGCGGCATCGTCGCCGCACGCCGGCAGGCGCTCGGCGTCCGCTCCCAACTCGCCACCTGGTCGGGGGCCGACGGCTCGCGACCGTTCTTCGCGACCTACGTGGCCCCCGGTCTCGCCGACGGGACGACCCCGGCGTCGCTGCGCAACCGGCTCGAGCGGGCGGCCGAGGCCGCGACGGGCGCGTTGGCGGGGGCGGTCGAGCACCTCGACTCGTCCTACCTGCCCCACACGACCGAGCAGGACGCGGTCGGCCACGACCGGTACACCGCCTGGGCCCGGTACTTCAACGGCACGGAACTCGATCTCGTCGACACCTACCGCTGGGGTTGGGCGGAGCTCCGGCGGATCGAGGCCGCGATGCGGGCGGTGTGCGACCGACTCCTGCCCGGCGCGTCGATCGATGCGACGATGGATCACCTCGATGCCGAACCCGCGCTCGTCATCGAGGGCGAGGAGGCGTTCCGCGACTGGCTCCAGGCACTGCTCGACCGCTCCGTCGCCGACCTCGACGGCACCCACTTCGACATCCCCGCACCCGTGCGCCGGGTCGAGGCCATGCTGTCGCCGCCCGGCGGCGGCGCCTCGATGTACTACACGCCACCGTCCGAGGACTTCAGTCGACCGGGGCGCACCTGGTACCCGACGCAGGGTCAGACGAGGTTCCCGATCTGGGGCGAGGTCTCGACCTGCTACCACGAGGGCGTCCCGGGTCATCACCTGCAGTGCGCGCTCCTCACCCATCTCGGCGACGAGCTGACCCGGTTCCAGCGCACGATCGGCTGGAACTCGGGTCACGGCGAGGGCTGGGCGCTCTACGCCGAGCGCCTCATGGGGGAACTCGGGTACCTCGACGAGCCGGCGTACGAGCTCGGCATGCTGCGTGCGCACGCCCTGCGCGCGGTGCGGGTGGTCATCGACATCGGGATGCACCTGCGGCTGCGGGTCCCCGAGGACGAGCCCGGCATCGGCGGGGCACGGTGGACCCCGGACCTCGGTCTGCAGTTCGCCTTCGACCGAGCCCGCCTCCCCGCCCACATGGTGCGCTTCGAGGTCGACCGGTACCTCGGCCTGCCGGGACAGGCGATCTCCTACAAGATCGGCGAACGGGTGTGGCTCGATTCCCGCGCCGACGCCCGCCGCCGGCACGGGGCCGCGTTCGACCTGCGGGCCTGGCACGCCTTCGCGCTCGACCTCGGACCGCTCGGCCTGGATCAGCTCGCGACCGAGCTGCGCCGGTTCTGATCCGCCGCGGTCAGAGCCGCTGCGCCTCGCGGGCGGCCTGCTCGGCGAGGTCCAACGTCTCCCCGATGATGCGCAACCCGCCGTCCCAGAACGCCGGGTCGGCGAGGTCGCAGTCGACGAGCCGCCCGAGGTCCTCCGGGGCCATCGAGCCGCCACGGGCGAGCAGATCGAGGTACGCCGGGACGAAGGCCTCACCCCGCTCCTGGTAGCGCCGGTAGACGCTGAGCGCGAGCAGCTGCCCGTACGCGTAGGCGTACACGTACCCGGGCGTGTGGATGAAGTGCGGGATGTACGACCACCAGGTCCGGTACCCCTCGGTCACCTCGACCGCCGGCCCGAGCATCGCGGTCTGGGTCGCGTACCAGTGGTCGCCGAACTCCTCGATCGCGAGTTCGCCGTGCTCCCGGTGGTGCGTGTGGACGGCGTCCTCGAACCGGTTCATGGCGACCTGCCGGAACACCGTCGCGATCTGGCCGTCGAGGTTCTCGGCGAGCAGCGCGAGACGGTCGGCCGGGTCGGTCGTCCCTGCGAGGATCCGGCCGAACGTGACGGTCTCGCCGAACACCGACGCGGTCTCGGCGAGGGCGGCCCGGCGGTCCTCGGGCCTGGCGCGGTCGAGGATCAGGACGCCGTCGAGGTGATCGATCTCGTGCTGCACCACGCGGGCGGCGAAGCCCTCGAGATCGGCCTCGAACTCCGTGCCGTTGAGGTCCTGCGCCTTGATGCGGATCTGCACCGCGCGCGGTACGTCAACGTTGACCTCGCCGATCGAGAGGCACCCCTCGGTGGCGATCTCCTCCTCGTCGCCGCGCGCGATGATCTCCGGGTTCACCAGCGCGTGAGCAGGTTCCTCCTCGTAGGGCTGCACCACGATGAGCCGGCGCAGGCGCCCGAGCTGGGGGGCGGCCAGGCCAACCCCGCGGCCATCGGCCATGAGCCGGACCATCTCGTGCGCCTCGGCCACCAGCGCCTCGTCGAACACCTCCACGCGGTCCGCGGGAGTGCGCAGCACGGGGTCGCCGTACTGGCGGAGGAATTCGAGCGCGGCGAGGCGCGCGGCCTCGCGCTCGGGGTCCTCGAAGGAGCGACGCGACATGCTGTCAGGGTACCACCG
>JALRDW010000280.1 GCA_023262065.1 Acidimicrobiia bacterium
GACACCCTGCCCTCCTTCCGGCGCACCATCGAGGCGGCCGGACTCGAGGGAGCCGTCGTCGCGGTGATCGGTGACTCGCCGACGGTCGGCGCGCACTGGGCCACGCCGGTCGGGTTCCTGTTCATCGACGGGGGCCACGCCGAGGACGTCGCGATGGCCGACTACGAGACGTGGGCGCACCGGGTCGTGTCCGGCGGGGTGCTCGCGATCCACGACTGCTTCGAGGATCCGGCCGACGGCGGGCAGGCCCCGTTCCACGTCTGGCGACGCGCCGTGCGCGACGGGTTCGAGCCCCTCTCGACCACCGGCAGTCTCCGGGTCCTGCGGCGGCCCTGAATCGGATCGGTGACCGGACGCCCGCTGCCGCAGTGGTACGACGACGCGAAGCTCGGCGTGTTCGTCCACTGGGGTCCGTACTCGGTCCCCGGCTGGGCGCCGCGCACCCGCGACGTGCAGCGACTCCTCCACGACGAGGGTCCGCGGGCGATGCTGCGTGCGATCCCGTACGCGGAGTGGTACCGGAACTCGATGGCGATCCCGGGTTCGCCGACCGACCTCCACCACCGGGCGACGTTCGGCGCGGACTTCACCTACGACGACTTCATCCCGGTGTTCGACGAAGCGTCGGCCGGGGCCGACGTGGACGCCATCGCGGCGCTCGCCGAGGCTGCGGGTGCGGGGTACGTGGTGCTCACGGCGAAGCATGCGGACGGGTTCGCACTCTGGCCGTCGGCGGTGCCGCACCCGACCCGCGGCCACTACGCGGCGCGTCGGGACCTCGTGGGCGACGTCGCCGCGGCCGTGCGGGCCCGTGGGCTGCGCATGGGTCTCTACTACTGCGGGGGCTTCGATTGGGCCGCCGGCGGCCTCCCGATGCGCCGGGGGGCCGACATGCTCCTGGCGATCCCGACGGAACCCGCCCACGAGCGCTTCGCCGCGGCGCAGGTCCGCGACCTCATCGAGCGGTACGCGCCATCCGTGCTGTGGGGGGACGTCGCCTGGCCGGTGGGGGACCACCTCGACGCGCTCGTCGCCGAGTACCGCGCCGCGGTGCCCGATGGGATCCTCAACGACCGGTGGGCGGTCATCCCGGGGCTCGAGGGTCGGTTCCGGAGGGCGCTGCTCACCGCCGGTGGACGGGTGGTGGAGGCGCTGTGGCGTCGGCTGCCCGAGGAGCGTCGCCGTCTCCGGTTCCCGCCGGCGCGTGTCCACGACATCCGCACCCCCGAGTACGAGATCCCCGAGGAGGTCCGGCCCGACAAATGGGAACTCGCCCGGGGCGTCGGGAACTCCTTCGGCCTCAACCGCAACGAGGACCCCGCCGCGCTGCTGTCGGCCGACGATCTCGTGCGGCTGCTCTGCGACGTCGTCGCCCGCAACGGCAACCTCCTCATCGGTGTGGGACCCGACGAGCACGGCCGGATCCCGACGGACCACGAGGCCCCGCTGCGCGGGCTCGGCGCGTGGATGCGCGCGAACGGCACGGCGATCCGGGGCAGCCGCCCGTGGTCCGGGGCACCGGCGCCGGCCCGGTCGGTCGGGGTCCGCTACATGGTGGCCGACGGCTCGGTCCACGCGCTCGTCGACTCGCCGCCCGGCCCCGTGGTGTCACTCGTCGGCGTACGGCCCGACTCAGTGGCCGGGGCGACCCTGCTCGCCACGGGTCAGGACCTCGAGGTCGGATCGGGCGGTGACGCCGCGGTCCTCCGGTTCCCGGACCGGCGGCCGGACGAGGCGGTCCACGCCGTCCGTCTGCGGGGCGAGGTGCGCCCGGCCTGAGCGGGCGCGGCGCGCGGGTGGCTCGGTGTGCCAGCCTCTCACTCGGGACGAGGGGGACGGCGTGCACTACGAATCGACGTGGGAGTCCGTGCGGCAGCACCCGTTGCCAGCCTGGTACGACGACGCCAAGTTGGGTGTGTTCGTCCACTGGGGTCTGTACTCCGTGCCGGGGTGGGCCCCGCAGGTCCCCGACATCCAGACGATGCTCGTCGCCGACGGGCCGGCCCGGATGCTGAGCCACAACCCGTACGCCGAGTGGTACCGCAACACGATGCGGATCAAGGGGTCGCCGACCTGGGAGCACCATCGGTCGACGTACGGCGCGGACTTCGCGTACGACGACTTCGTCCCGATGTTCGACGCCGGTACGGCCGACTGCGACCTCGACGCGATCGCGGGGCTGGCGCAGGAGGCGGGTGCGGGCTACCTGGTGCTCACCACGAAGCACCACGAGGGCTTCGCGCTCTGGCCCTCGGCGGTGCCGCACCCGACGAAGGGGGAGTACCACGCGGCCCGCGACCTCGTGGGGGGTCTGACCGACGCCGTGCGGGCGCGCGGCCTGCGCATGGGGCTCTACTACTCGGGCGCGTGGGACTGGCCGTACAACGAGGTCTTGCTCCGCCAGGGCGCCGACATCGTGCTGGCCACACCGGAGGACCCGGACTACGTGCGCTACGTGCGCGCGCACTGGCACGAACTCATCGAGCGGTACGAGCCGTCGCTCATGTGGAACGACATCGGCTGGCCGCGTGACGACGGGTTGGCGGGCCTGTTCGCCGACTACTACAACGCGGTTCCCGACGGAGTGATCAACGACCGTTGGGTGCAGTCCACGTTCTCCCGCAACCCGCTCAGCGTGGCGCTGCTGCGGGCCGGGGGTCGGGCGATCCAGGCTGCGTGGCGGTTCATCCCGGAGGAGAAGAAGCGGCTCACCTTCCCGGGCGCGAAGTGGTTCGACTTCACGACGCCGGAGTACGAGAGCCTCTCGGAGATCCGGGAGAAGAAGTGGGAGTCGACGCGCGGCGTCGGTCACTCGTTCGGCGCCAACCGCAACGAGCGGCCGGAGGACATCGTCCCCGCGGCCGAGCTCGTCCGGTCGCTGTGCGACATCGTGTCGAAGAACGGCAACCTGCTCATCGGGGTCGGCCCGGACGAACGTGGCGCGATCCCGGAGCAGCAGGCGGCTCCGCTGCGAGGGCTCGGCGCGTGGATGGCCCGCAACGGCGACGCGCTGCGCGGGACCCGCCCGTGGCAGGTCGCGGGATCGACCACCGACGACGGCACCGCGGTCCGCTTCACGATGCGGGCCGGCGTCCTCCACGCGCTCCTGCTCGACCGGCCGACCTCGCCGACGTTCGCGATCGGGGGCATCGATGCGGGATCGGTCGACGAGGCGGTGCTCCTCGGTGCCGGTGCATCGCTCGAGCGGGGATCGCGTGACGGCGTCCTCACCCTCACGATCCCTGAGGGCACGCCCGCCGAGGACGCGTACGCGATCCGCCTCGGGACCGGCGTGCGGCGGATCGGCTAGCGGTGGCCATCACGATCTACGGCGTGCTGGCCGTCACGTTCATGATGGTCATGTACGCCCTCGAGCGCCGCGGCCGCGTCTTCATCGCGCTCTTCGCGCTGGGGTGCGTGCTCTCGAGCGTCTACGGATTCCTGTCGGGCGCGTGGCCCTTCGGGGTCGTGGAGCTCATCTGGGCCGGCATCGCATACCGCCGCTTCGCGACGACCTGAGCCGGCGGGACGCTCAGCGGTGACGCTCGGCCTCGATCTCGGCGCCCGCGGCGATGAGCTCCTCGGCGGCGAGGCCCGCAGGGAGGCCCTCGCCGCGGAACAGGCCCGCGGTCGGCCCGACCCCGGTGAGGGCGTGGGCCGCGAGGACCACGGCGGCGGAGTTCCAGGTCGGCTGCTCGACCGGGTACAGCTCGCCCTCGGTGTCCCA
>JALRDW010000041.1 GCA_023262065.1 Acidimicrobiia bacterium
TCCACCTCGGCCGACGCGCCTGCGGCGGTCGGCTCGACGCTGACGTTCAACAACGCCATGGCGTCCATGACCGACTTCCTGTTCTCCGGGGTGCTGCACCGCTTCCCGACGCTCAAGCTGGCCTACTCCGAGGGCCAGATCGGTTGGATCCCCTACATCCTCGAGCGCGCCGACAAGGTGTGGGAGGAGAACCGCGGCTGGGGTGGCGTGGCCGACAAGGTCCTGCGCCCGCCGTCGGAGTACTACCGCGAGCACATCTACGGCTGCTTCTTCGACGACGCGCACGGGATCAAGAACCTCGACGCCGTCGGCGTCGACAACGTGACCTTCGAGACCGACTACCCGCACTCGGACTCGACGTGGCCGCACTCGCTCAAGGTCGCGATGGACATCCTCGCCGGACTCGACGACGAGACCATCTACAAGATCGTGCGTGGGAACGCGATCCGGATGCTCGACCTGCCGTTCGACGAGTAGCCCCCCCGCCGGCCCGGCGCGCTGGCGGGCCCGGTCGTCCCCGTCACCAGGTTCGGGCTCAGCCGACGAGCGCGGGCGCGAGGCGGCGCCACGCGTCCAACGGGAGCCCGGTGAACTCGGGCGTGAGGACCTGCACGCACACGTGGTCGGCCCCCGCGTCGCGGTGCGCCTGCACCCGGGCTGCGATCGTGGCCTCGTCGCCCCACACCGTGATCGCATCGACGAGCCGGTCGGAACCGCCGTCGGCGATGTCCTCCTCGGTCCAGCCGAGGCGCACGAGGTTGTTCGTGTAGTTGGGCAGTCCGAGGTACATCGCCATCGCGGCGCGGGCGGTGGCCCGGGCCGACCCGGGATCGGTGTCGAGGACCGCCATCTGCTCGACGTGGAGCCCGGCGTCCGGACCCATCGTCGCCCGGGCGATCGCCGTGTGCTCCACGGGGACGAAGTACGGGTGGGCACCCTCCGCCCGCGTGGCGGCGAGTTCGAGCATCCTCGGTCCGAGGGCGGCGAGCACCCGGTGCGTCGGCGTCGTCGGCGGCGTGGCCAGGTAGAAGCCGAGGTCCATGCCGTCGAGGTACGCGCGCATGGTCGCCAGCGGTGGGCCGTAGGTCTGGCCGCGCAGCCCTTCGACCGCCGCCTGGTGACTCACACCGATCCCGAGCAGGAACCGCTCGGGGAACGCTTCGGTCACCGAGTTCTGCGCGCAGGCCATCGACAGGGGATCGCGGGAGTAGATGTTCGCGATGCCGGTGGCCAGCACGATGCGCTCGGTGGCCTCGAGGAGCAGGGCGGCCGACACGAACGGGTCGCGGCCGGCCATCTCCGGGATCCAGATCGCGCCGTACCCGAGTTCCTCGATCTCGGCCGCCACCTCGCGGGCCCGGCCCATCGGCAGGTGGTCGAGTGCGTGGGTCCAGAGTCCGATCGGTGTGAGGTCCATGGTGCCCGATCGTACGGAAGCGCCGGACCCGGCAGGGGATAGGCCCGCGTCCTACGATGCCGTCCCTGCGCCGGCCGGGGCCTCAGGCCCCGGCGGCACCGATTCCGTTCATGAAGGGACCCGACCGGCCGTGACCACGACCCTCTCCGGCGACTCCGAGTACCGCCTGCTCATCGGCGGCGAGTTCCAGGCCGGTGGCGACGGCACCTACGACATCGTCAACCCGGCGACGGAGGAGGTCGTCGGTGCGGCGCCCGAGGGGTCGGTCGAGCAGGCGCAGGCCGCGGCGGCGGCCGCTCGGGGCGCGTTCGACTCCTGGTCGCGGACCACTCCGAAGGAGCGCGCCGCGCTGCTCCAGGCCGCGGCCGACCGGCTCCGGGAGCGGCAGGCCGAGTTCGTCCCGCTGGTGATCGCGGAGACCGGGTGCACCGCGACGGTCGGTCGCACCATGCAGGTGCCGCAGGCGGCGACCCGGTTCGAGCGGTACGCGGCCGGCGCGCTCGAGCCGAGCGTCATCCCGCTCCCGCCCCAGGAGATGCCGGCCACCGCGCTGGCACCCGGGGGCCTGATCGGGGCGCTGGCCCGCCGTCAGCCCGTCGGGGTCGTGGCCTGCATCACCTCGTACAACTTCCCGATCGTCAACATGGTCGGCAAGATCGCACCCGCTCTCGCGATGGGGAACACCGTGGTGGTCCGGCCGGCGGGGCAGGATCCGCTCGCGGTCGTGGAGCTCGTCAACCTCATGCACGACGTCGGGTTCCCGGAGGGTGTCGTGAACGTCGTGACCGGTTCGACGCCCGCGACCGGCGAGGCCCTCGTCGAGTCGCCCGACGTCGACATGGTGTCGTTCACCGGGAGCACGGGCGTCGGCATGCGGATCGGTGAGGTCGCCGGGCGGACCATGAAGCGCCAACTGCTCGAACTCGGTGGCAAGGGTGCCGCCCTCGTGCTCGACGACGCCGACCCGCGGACGGCCATCGGCATGATCTCCTCGGTGTGGTCCTTCCACTCCGGGCAGATCTGCACCGCCCCGACCCGGGCGATCGTCCATCGGTCGATCTACGACCAGGTGGTCGAGGGCCTCGGCGCGGCCGCCGGTCGCCTCACGATCGGCGACCCGCTCGAGCGCACGACCGTGGTCGGCCCGGTCATCACCGAGGCTCACCGCGCCCGCATCGAGGGTTACATCGCCGCCGGGCGCGAGGAGGGCGGTTCGATCGTGGTCGGGGGCGGCCGACCCGAGCACATGGAGCGGGGCTGGTACGTCGAGCCCACGCTCATCGCCGACTGCCGACCCGGCATGCGGGTGGTGCAGGAGGAGATCTTCGGCCCGGTCATCGTCGTGGTCCCGTTCGACGACGAGGACGAGGGCATCGCGATCGCCAACGGCACCGACTTCGGGCTCTACGACTACGTGTTCTCGAAGGACACCGGCCGGGCCATGCGCGTCAGCCGGCGGATGCGGGCCGGCAACGTCGGCCTCAACACGGTGCAGCGCAACCATGAGACGCCGTTCGGCGGCACGAAGTACTCGGGCGTCGGCCGGGACGGTGGCTCGTTCGGGTTGCACGCGTACACGGAGCTCCAGTCCGTGGTCTGGCCCGGGTGACGCCGGTGGGGCACGAGACCGTCTCGATCATCCCCGAGGGGCAGCTGGCCTACGGGATGCAGCTGCCGACCGTGGCGCTCAGCACGATGGTCGCGGCGCCGTGGGAGCACGAGGCGGGGACCCCCGAACTGCTCGCCGCCGCCCAGGCCGCCGACCGGGCCGGGTTCTTCTACGTCGCGGTGTGCGACCACATCGTCATCCCCCGGGACAAGGCCGAGACGATGTCGACGACCTGGTTCCATCCGGTGGCGACGCTCGCGTGGGTCGCCGGTCAGACCGAGCGGGTCAACCTGCTCACCAACGTGTACGTGCCGGCGTACCGCCACCCGCTCGAATCCGCGAAGATGTTCTCGACCCTCGACACCCTCTCGGGCGGACGCGTGATCCTCGGCGTCGGCGCAGGGCACGTCGAGGGCGAGTTCGAGGCCCTCGGCCTGGACTTCGCCCGCCGGGGCGAGGAGACGAACGCGGCCATCGACGGGATCGTCGAGGCCTGGCTCCACGAGTACGTCGGTGAGGTCGGTGCCCGGCCCCGCCCGATGCGCCAACCCCGTCCGCCGGTGTGGGTCGGCGGCTCGAGCGCACCGGCGCTGCGTCGGGTCGCCGAGCGTGGGGACGGCTGGATCCCTCAGGGGACCCCGAGGCGCAGGATGCCGGAGTCGATCGCGTCCATCCTCGAACACCGCGACCGGGTACGTCCCGGTGCACACCTCGAGCTCGGGGTCATCACCGAGGCGATCCACGTCGGGACCCCCCGCGAGGAGCAGCCGCGCTGGGTCCTCCACGGCGAGCCCGAGCTCATCGCCGAGTCGCTCAACGAGTACGGCGACATGGGGGTGTCGCACCTCCAGATCCGTTTCGTGGCCGCGGACTGCGCCGAGCTCGTCGACCAGATGGAGCGCTTCGGCGCCGAGGTCGGTCCGCTCCTGCGTCGGCCGGTGACGCGATGACCTACCTCACGATGCGTCACGACTTCCGGGCGCCGGCCTTCGGGCCGACCTCACAGGCCGAGGTGTACGCCGAGGCCATGGCGATGTACCGCTGGGCCGATGAGGTCGGCTTCGACTTCGCCGTGATCTCCGAGCACCACGGGCTCGACGACGGGTGGATCCCCGCGCCGCTCGTGGCCGCTGGCGCGGTCGCCGGCGCCACGACCCGCATCCCGATCATGTTGAGCGCGGTCATCGTGCCGCTCCACGATCCCGTCCGGCTCGCCGAGCAGCTCGCCGTGCTGGACCACCTCAGCGAGGGTCGGGTCTGGACGGTCGCGGGTGCCGGGTACCGGGCCGTCGAGTTCGAGATGGCCGGGGTCCCGATGAAGCGGCGCGGTGCACTGCTCGAGGAGCATCTGCAGGTGATGCTGCGGGCCTGGTCCGGCGAGGCCTTCGAGTACGAGGGTCGCACCGTGCGTGTGACGCCGCGTCCGTACCGCGACCCGCACCCGATGGTCCTCGTCGGCGGTGGGGTCGAGGTGGCGGCCCGACGGGCGGCCCGCCTCCACCTCCCGATGATGCCGATGAACACCGATCCCCGTCTGCGGGAGTGGTACGAGGACGAGGCCGCGAAGGTCGGGTACACGGGCGGCTTCGTCATGGCGCCGGTCGGGCCGACGATCGTGCACGTGACCCACGATCCGGAGCGCACCTGGGCCGAGATCGGCGAGTACCTGCTCTACGAGGCCCAGACCTACGCGTCGTTCCAGACCCCGGGGCAGTGGTCGACGCCGAAGGTCGATGCGGAGACGGTCGACGACCTGCGGGCGAGTCCCCAGATCGTGGTCGGTACCCCGGACGAGGTGCTCGCGGCAGCCCGCGGGATCCCGCCGTTCGGTGCGATGACGTTCAACCCGATGGCCGGCGGCCTCCCGCCCCGCCTCGCGTGGGAGAGCCTCGAACTCTTCGCCGCCGAGGTGCTGCCGCGGCTGCGCCCCGACCGGGCCTGACCCGCGCGTCGGCCGCCTGCCCCGTGCACCCCGAGCCCGGATCGCTCCCCGAACACCTGCGGTCGCCCGCGGCGGCCCGATTGCCCGAGGCGGCACCCGGGTACCGGGCCATCTGCGCCGCGCACGAGGCTGCGATGGCGCGGGGCGACACCGGCTACCGCGATCCGTTCACCGGGTTGTTCGTCATGACGGCCGCCTACCTCTGGGCCCGCGGGGACTGCTGTGAGTCGGGATGCCGCCACTGTCCGTGGCTGGATCGCTGATCCGGAGCGAGCTGCGGCGGGTCGACGGAGGCTCCTCGTTGAGGTTCCCGGGTCGCTCGCGTAAGGTGGGAGCACCGACCACGTTCCGTGGCGGTCGACTCCGGGGGGAACCATGAACCGACGCCGTGTGCGTACCGTCTCCATCATCTCGGCGGGCCTGCTCGCCGGCTCGTTGCTCGGCGGTGTCGCCGGCGCCGAGGATCCGCCCCCGGCGGCCAGCGGCACCGTCGCCTGCCGCATGGTGGGGCGCATGACGTTCACGACCCCGATGGCGACGGGCGGCACGACGGCGACCACCGCCAACTTCAAGGGCCTCGCCGTGGGGTGCACGGGCACCGAGGGCGGCGCCGCGGTGAAGCGGGGCGTCATCACCGCCTCGGTCGACCTGCCCACCAACGACTGTGCCGCCCTCGTCACCCCGGGCGCGATCACGCTCGCCGGATCGGTGCGGTGGCGGACCACGGCGGCCGCGGGTCCGATCGCCGACACGACCGTGTCGCTGGGTGCGTTCACCGCTGACCCGACCTCGCTGCTCAAGCCGCTCTACACCGGCTCGGGCGACGCCTCGGCCGGCTCGTTCTCGGGCCAGTCGATCGCGGCGACGCTCTCGGTCTCGCAGACCACGGCGGTGCTCACGAAGCAGTGCGCCGCGGCCCGCCTGCGCGGGTTCACGGTGCGGGCGTCGCAGTCGACCGTGATGATCGGGACGCCGGCCCCGGTCTGATCCACCTCCTCCGCACGTCGACGGGGCCCGGGCCGATCGCCCGGGCCCCGTCGCGTCCGGGTCCGCCGTCCACGTCGGCCCCGGCGGTTCAGACCGAGATGATGAGCGCCGCGAGCGCGATGACGAGAGTCCCGGCGGTGACCGCGGTGAGCAGGCGGTCCTCGACCCGGTGGCGGCCGGTGTGGGTCGTCGCCGAGAGCCGGTGGGCGGCCTGGAGCCCGAACCACCAGATCGCGGTGCCGAGGACGACGCAGGCCACCGACGCGATCGCCGGGGCGCCCCCGTACTCGAGCGCGTGGCGCCCGATCCCGCCGAGGATGATGATCATGGCGAGGCCGGTCCGGTGCCACGCGAGGTCGGTGCGTTCGCCGGCGAGACCCCGCTCCGGATCGTGGTCCCAGCGGGACACGGTCAGGCTCCGTGCTGGAACGCGGCGAGGACCGCAGCGATGAGCGCGACGATGACCACACCGACCGTGAGGATGCGGGGCAGGTTCGAGCGGGGGAGCGGGCGTTCGTGCCGCATGGCCTCCTCGTTGTCCCGCCACTCGCCGAGCGACCGCCACGAGATGAATGCACCGAGGAGGATCATCGGGATGCCGAGGATCCGGCGCCCGAAGTCCACGCTGAACTTGGGCAGGATGCCGACCACGACGACGCCCGTCGCAATGATCGCGAGCGCCGTGCGGTTCCAGGCCAGGAACGTCCGCTCGTTCGCGTAGGTGAACCGGACGTCCGGTTCGACCTCGTCCTCGGGACCGGTCGCGGAACCGGGTGCCTGCTCCTCCATCGGTCGGCGAACCTAGCCGCCGGCCGGCGCGAGCTCCCGGACGCAGGCCTCGACCATCGTCGCGATCCCGTCGGCCGCCGTCGCGCTCGCGAGCACGTGTCGGTCCGGCCGGGCGACCACGGCCACGACGCCGAGCGTCTCGAGCCACGGGGCGAGCAGATCGGAGTCGACCACCGGCAGTGCACCCGCCCGGGCGCGCGCCTCCGGGGCCAGACCGGACCAGGCCGCGCGGTCGACGAGGAGGGTGACCTCGTCCCCGAGCAGGTCGTCCCGACGGGCGCCCGACGCGTCGATGGGCTGGGCGACCCTCGCGTGGCGGTGGGGCTCGGCCGGATTGCCGAGTCCGGGACCGATCGGGGGCACCGTGGGGGTCGGCGGTCGGTCGTTCGCACGGTCGAGCAGGAACGCGTCGCGCGCCGCGGCCTCCTCCGGATCGGTGGTCTGGATGATGCGGCCCGCCGACACCGCGGTCTCGATGAACTGTCGGACGTGCGGCGCCCGTTCGGTCTCGTAGGTGTCGAGGAGCGATGGGTCCGACAGCCCGCGCAGGACGCGCGTCAGCTTCCACTCGAGGTTCGCGGCGTCACGGATGCCTGCACACATGCCCTGCCCGAGGAACGGCGGCATCTGGTGCGCCGAGTCGCCCGCGATGAGGAGTCGTCCGGATCGCCACCGGCGTGCGATGAGGGCGTGGAACGAGTAGACGGCGGATCGGATGATCTCGACCACATCGGGATCGACCCACGGTCGGATGAGCGAGCGGATGCGCTCGGGAGTCTCCATGGTGACCGCGTCCTCGCCGGGCAGGAGCATGAACTCCCAGCGGCGGTGGGCGCCGGCCGACGGGATGAAGGTCGCGGGCCGCGCCGGGGTGCAGTACTGGGTCGGACGCGCCGGGAGTGCGGCCTCGCCGCGGAGCATGACGTCGACGACGAGCCAGGGCTGGTCGAAGGCGAGGTCCTCGAGGGTCGTCCCCATCGCGGTGCGCACGAGGGAGCGCGCGCCGTCGCACCCCACGACGTACCCCGCGGTCACGGTCCGCTCGGCGCCGGTCGGCAGGTCGCGCACCGTGATCGCGACCCCGTCACCGCGATCGTCGACCGCGAGCACCTCGTGCTCGAGGTGCACGGCCGCGCTCGGCAGTTCGGCGACGCGGGCGCGCAGCGCCCGCTCGACGTCGGGTTGGTAGAACATGAACGACCGCGGCCAGCCCTCCGCGATCTCGTCCTCCTCCGCCTCGAACGACATGAGCACGCGGTCCTCGGCGTCGACGAAGTCCATGCCGCTGGTCGCGGCGGTCGACGGGAGGATCGCCTCCATCGCACCGAGCATCTGGAACGTGCGCGCGATCTCGGCGTCGAAGTGCGCCGCCCGCGGCAGGGTGAACACGTCCGCGCCCCGTTCGAACGCTGCGACCCGGACGCCCCGACGGGCGAGGAGGCCGGTGAGGACGGTGCCGACCGGCCCGTAGCCGATGACGGCGACCTCGACGTCGTGCGGCATCATCCGGCGGCGGCCCGGGCTGCGATGTCCTCGGGCAGGATGAACTCCGACGGCACCGGAGGTGCCCACGCGTACAGCGCACGCAGGTCGGCGATCGAGGTCGCCTCCCACGCCGCATCGTCCTCGATGACGTCGAGGTCCGAGTGGTACTCCGCGAAGTTCCCGGCCGGGTCGCGCAGGTACCAGAAGTTGTTCGACCCGATCCAGTGTCGCCCCAGCCCCCAGACGTGGCGGGTCGGGTCGGTGCTGAGCAGGTGGGCGGCACCGCGTCCGATCTCATCGACGTCGGCCAGCGTCCACGACGTGTGGTGGAGGTAGGTGAGGGGAGCGTCCTGCACGAGCAGGTTGTGGTGCTCGGTGGAGCACCGCAGGAACCCGGCGATGCCGCTGATCTCGTCGCTGATCCGGAAACCGATGCCCTCGGTGAAGAACCGCTGCGTCGCGGCCTGGTCGGGGGACCCGAGGACCACGTGTCCGAGCTTGCTCGGCCGCACGGGCCCACTGCGGTCGATGGCGGCGGCCCGGGCGTTGCGGCGGACCGCGTGGCCCGGCGCATTGACCGGGTCGGGTTCCCAGTCCGGCGGTAGGTAGGGCGGTGCGATCTCCACGACCACGACGGTCCCGGTCACCGGCTCCACCGCGGTGACGCGATCCTCGGCCCGGGTCACCGTGACGTCGAGCGACTCCAGCGAGGCTGCGACGCGGGCGAGGTCGTCGGGATCCTCCGCGCCGATGCCGAGTTCGACGAGCCGGCGGTGCTCGGCGGTGACCAGCCGCAGCTGCTCACCGCCGTCACGCGTCGCGAACCCGCCGGTCGGGGTCTCCTCCAGGCCGAAGTCCCGGTAGAACCCGGCCACCGGTGCGACCTCGGGGACGCCGATCACGATGCTGGTGAGGCGGTGCAGTGCCACGTCAGGCTCCCGGGATGTGCGTCGCGCCGTAGGCGCGCTCGACGGTGAGCTCGATGACGACACGACCCATCGCGGCGACGGTCTCGTCGGTGAGCGGGTCCTCCATCGGGGAACCGGTCATCCGCTCGAAGATCCGGGTCGTCGTGGCGCCGGCCCCCTCGGTGACGATCCGCGCCGTGCCCTCCACGGTCACGCAGGGGTACGGCGCAGCGTGGCCCGTGATGCAGTACGACGCCCACCCGTCCCGGGCCACGTCGCGGGCCTTGGCCCGGGAGGCCTCGGTCGAGATGAGGATGTGGTCGCCGTCGAGCAGGTGCCGCACGACGGTCAGTCGGGGCCGTCCGTCGGGCCGCCGGGTGCCGAGCACCCCGCTCGGTTCGGTCGCGACGAACTCCCGGAGGCTCGGATCCAGCGCGCTCACCCGATCACCGCCGTGTCCGCAGGCTCCGCGATCACCGGGTTCTCGAGCGCGCCGATGCGGTCGATCTCGACCCGGACGAGGTCGCCCGGCACCAACCAGCGCGGTGGTTGGCGCACGATCCCGACTCCGGCGGGCGTGCCGGTGGCGATGATGTCGCCCGGTTCGAGCGTGCACGAGGTGGAGAGCGTCGCGATCTGCTCGGCCACCGAGAAGATCATGCCGCTCGTCGGCGCATCCTGGAGCACCTCGCCGTTGACGAGGGTGCGGATCCGGAGCGCCGAGGGGTCGCCCACCTCGTCGGGCGAGACGATCCACGGCCCGACCGGTCCGTGGGTGTCGAACGACTTGCCGATGGTCATCGTGGGCGCCCGCAACTGCCAGTCCCGAACGGTCACGTCGTCGACGATCGTGTACCCGGCGATCACCTCGTGCGCTCGCTCGACCGGAACGTGACGGCACCGTCGGCCGATGACGACGCCGAGTTCGCCCTCGTAGTCGACCATCGCCGACGCGCGGGGTACGTGGATCTCGTCCCCGTCCCCGATGAGGCAGGTGACCTGCTTGTTGAAGAACACCGGGAAGTCCGGCTCGGGGCGGCCGGTCTCGGCACAGTGGTCCGAGTAGTTGAGGCCGATGGCCAGGAACTTGCGGGGCGCGGCGATCGGCGGGAGCAGTCGAACCGCCGTGAGGGGGAGGCGTGGCGCCGTCTCGAGGTCGGCGACCGTGACGCCGGTCAGCAGTGCGATCGGGTCGAGATCACCGAGGTCGGCGATCTCCTCGCCGAGCACGGCCCCGGTCCGGGCCCGGCCCTCGTGGTCGAAGCGGGCGATGCGCATGCGGTCTCCGTTCGGGTCGGTGCAGCCCGTGGTCCGGGCGGACGCCACGAATCTATAATCTATAGACCATGGCGACAACCCCCGCACCGACCAGGGCCGACTGGGTGGACGCGCGCCTGCGCACGGAGATCCTGGCCGGTCGCCTCGCCCCGGGCGAACGGCTCGTGGTCGCCGACCTCGCGGCTCGGTACGGCGTGAGTCCGACCCCGCTGCGGGAGGCGCTGCGTCGACTCTCGGCCGAGGGGTTCGTGGAGTGGCCGCCGCAGCGCGGAGCCCGGGTGGCGAGCGCGACCAAGCGGGACGCCGAGGACCTCTACGAGTTGCGGCTCGCGCTCGAACCGGTGGCGCTCGGTCAGTCCATCCGCATCGGCCGGGACGATCCGACCTACTCCGATGCCGTGCGCGCGGCGTTCGACGACTTCCGCGGTGCGACCGCCGAGGTCGGGGCGGTGCTCGAGGCCCACCGCACCTTCCACGCGGTCCTCATGTCGCGGTGCCCGAACCGGCCGATGCTGACCGCGATCGATCGGTACGCGCAGCAGTCGATGCGGTTCCAGATGCTCGCCACGGCCGGACGGGCCGGCCCCCGCGACCTCGACGCCGAGCACCGGAGCCTCGCCGCGGCAGCGCTCGAGGGTCGCGACGAGGACGGGGTCAGGATCCTCACCGACCACCTCGCCGGGAGCCTGACGGAACTGCGCGCCGGGCCCCACTGATCACCGGGTCGTCCGCTCGGCCTGCCCGGTTCAGTGGCCGGGCGGGGTGCGCTCCTCCATGCCCCAGACCTCGCCGGAGTCCCGGAGCAGGTCCAGGAACGGGACGGCGTCGAAAGCCTCCGGGCCCAGCACCCCGGCGCCCGACCACACGCCGCCGGCCATGAGCTCCATGGCCACGACCGGGTTGATGGCCGTCTGCCACACGACGGCCTGGGATCCGTGACGACCCATGCACTCGTCGTTGTCGGCCACGTGGAACAGGTAGACGGCCCGGGCGGCGCCGTCGGGTCCGAGTCCGGTCACGAAGGTGCCGGCACAGGTCCGCCCGTGCATGCGGTCCCCGAGGTGCGCCGGGTTCGGCAGCACCGCAGCGACGAGATCCCGGGGGCTCACCCGTTGACCCCGGACGTCGACCGGCTCGGTCGAGTCGAGACCGAGCTTGTTGAGCGTGCGCAGGACGTCGATGAACTCCTCGCCGAGCCCGTACTTGAAGGTCGCCCGTTCGCAGTCGATCCACCGGGGGATGAGGGCCACCTCCTCATGCTCGACGTTGACGCACTCGACCGGTCCGATGCCCTCGGGGAAGTCGAACACCTCGGGCTCCGAGAACGGTTCGGTGGTGAACCAGCCCCGGTCGCGCTCCCAGACGAGCGGCGGGTTGAGACACTCCTCGATCGTGGTCCAGATCGAGAAAGTGGGCGCGAAGTCGTAACCGTCGATCGACAGATTGGAGCCGTCACGCACCCCGATCTCGTCGATGGTGTCGAAGAGGTTGTCGGCCGCGTAACGGGCGAACACGTCGGAGAGGCCCGGCTCGACACCCATTCCCACGAGGGCGAGTATCCCCTTCTCGCGCCAGGCCGTGTCGGCGTCGAGTTGTTCCTTGCCGAGCGGGATACCCACCTCGTTGTAGGGATTGCTGGGATGGGGCGAACTCAGGTTCATCGCCATGTCGAGATAATTGACTCCGGCCTCGAAACAGGCCGTGAAGATCGGTTCGTTGAGACGGGGGTCGCAGGCGTTCACCACGATGTCGGCCTTGGTGCGCCGGATCAGCTCCACCAGATCGTCGCTCCGGCGAGCATCGACTCCCACCGCCGAGAACTTCGACGGATCGTCGAGCGCTCGGACGGCTCGTTCGGCCGAGGCCGAGGAGATGTCGGCCAACACGAACGACGAGAAGAACGAACGAGTCTCGGCGATGGACGCCATCGAGGCTCCAACGCCGCCAGCGCCGATCACCAAGATGTTCATCACGATCCGATTCGGGAACGATCCCGCGCGGGGGACGTACCCACTTTCTACCCGACCACGCCTACGATGCCACCGTGGTCGAGCGTCAAGATTCGGAGAAGTCGCCACCCGATGTCGACGTTCTCGGGGCCAGATTGCGCCGTCTCGAGGATCTCGAGGCCATCCGCGACTTGTTCGTGGAGTACGGACGTGCGCTCGACGCGGGTGAACTCGAGACGTTCGCCGCACTCTTCACCGAGGACGGTCAACTGCAACTCGGACCACTCGGTTCGGCCTCCGGTCGTGCGGCGATCGTCGCACTGATGGCGAAGGCCATCGACGGGCTCGTCGGTTCGTCGTTCCACATCATCAGCAGCCCCGCCATCCGACTCGACGGGGACACCGCGACCTCGGAAGTGATGTGGACCGTGATCCACCGTCAACCCGATGGCTCGCTTACCTTTAATTTTTTTACCTTCATCGATCGCAGCGCGAACAGTAGGAACATGACCTGCAATGACGAT
>JALRDW010000124.1 GCA_023262065.1 Acidimicrobiia bacterium
GATCGCGAGGGCCGCTTCGCGCTCTGGCAGGGCGGCATGGAGCCGAACATCCCGGTGGGCTTCACGACGCCGGAGGCCCCCGACCTACAGGCGCTGCTCGCAACGATGCGGGAGCACGGCGCGACGACGGTCGCGATGGAGGTCAGCTCGCACGCGCTCGCCCAGCACCGGGTCGACGGGACGCGCTTCGCGGCAGCCTGCTTCACCAACCTCTCCCACGACCACCTCGACTTCCACACCACGATGGGGGAGTACTTCGCGGCCAAGGCCCGGCTCTTCACCCGCGCGTTCACGGAACGGGCCGCGATCGACATCGATGACGACCACGGCGTGGAACTCGAGGGTCGGGCCACCGGCGCCGGCCTGGAGGTGACCACCTTCGGGCTCGGGGGCGCCGCCGACGTGACGGCCCGCGACGTGGTCGCGGGCCCGCGGGGCACGGACTTCGTGCTCTGCCTGCGCGCGGCCGGGATCGAGGTCCCGGCGCACCTCGAACTGCTCGGACGGGTGAACGTCGCGAACGCGCTCGGTGCGGCGGCGACGGCGCTCGTGGTCGGGACCGACCCGGCTGCGATCGTCGCCGGCCTCGCCGCGACCGCGCCGGTGCCCGGCCGCCTCGAACGTATCGACGCCGGCCAGGACTTCACGCTGGTCGTCGACTACGCGCACACCCCGGACGCGCTCGCCACGGTGCTGCGCGATGCTCGAACCCTCGGCGAGGGTGGGCGCGTCATCGTCGTCTTCGGCTGCGGCGGCGACCGCGACGCGGCCAAGCGTCCGATCATGGGGACCGTCGCGGGCACGTATGCGGATCTCGCGGTGCTCACGGCCGACAACTCGCGGTCCGAGGATCCGGCGGCCATCGCCGACGCGGTGCTCGAGGGACTGCGCTCCGGGCCGGCCCGGTACACGGTGGAGCTCGACCGCCGTGCTGCGATCGCGGCTGCGATCGCGGAGGCGCGATCGGGGGACGTCGTGGTCGTGGCCGGGAAGGGCCACGAGTCGGGGCAGACCGTCGACGGCATCACCACGCCGTTCGACGACCGGACGGTGGCGCGCGCGCTGCTCGAGGGGGCGTCGTGCCGCTGACCCTCGCGTCCATCGCGACGATCACGGGTGGTCGTCTCGTCGGGGGCGACCCGGACGCCACGGTGCACGGGTTCGACTTCGACTCGAGGGTCCAGACCCCGGGCGCGGGGTTCGTCGCCCTCGTCGACGGTCGCGACGGTCACGACTTCGTGGCCGACGCGCACGCGGCCGGCGCGGCGGTCGCACTGGTGGCCCGCATCCCCGAGGGTGTGCACGGGCCCTGCGTGGTGGTCGAGGACCCACTGCGCGCCCTCGGCGCGCTCGCAGCCGCAGCCCGGGCCGAACTCCAGGCCACCCGCGTGGTGGCGGTGGCGGGTTCGGCGGGCAAGACGAGCACCAAGGAACTGCTCGCCGGCGCGCTGGCGCCGGTCCGCCGGGTGCACGCGAACGCGGCCTCCCACAACAACGAGTTCGGCCTGCCGGTCACGATCCTCGGGGCCGCTGCGGACACGGAGGTGCTCGTCCTCGAGATGGGGGAGCGGTTCGCCGGTGACCTCGAGTACCTGTGCGGGATCGCGCGCCCCGAGATCGGGATCGTCACCCACGTCGGGCTGGCGCACGCCGAGCACCTCGGCGGTCGGGAGGGCACGGTCGGCGTGCTCGCCGAGATGGTGTCGGCCCTGCCCGGGTCGGGTCTCGCCGTGCTCAACGCCGACTGCGACGGCACGGCCGCGCTGCAGGCCCGCAGTGCCGCGCCGGTGCTGACCGTGGGCCGTGCGGCCGACGCGGATGTGCGTATCGAGCGACTCGTGGTGGACGACGCGCTGCGGGCGAGCTTCGACCTCACGACCCCGTGGGGTCCGGTCGAGGGTGTGCGCCTCGCGGTGCGTGGCGAGCACCAGGCCTCCAACGCGGCGCAGGCCGCGACCGTCGCCCTCCACCTCGGGGTTCCGGCCGCCGCGGTGGCTGCGGGCCTCGGCACGGCGCAGGGTGCGGCGTGGCGCATGGAGCTGGCGCGGTCCCCGCATGGCGTCACCGTGCTCAACGATGCGTACAACGCGTCCCCCGGTGCGATGGAGTCGGCACTGCACGCGCTCGTCCGTCTCCCGGCCGAGCACCGGATCGCCGTGCTCGGCGCGATGCTCGAACTCGGCGACCACAGCGAGGCCGAGCACCGGCGCCTCGGGGCCCTCGCCGCGGGCCTCGGGCTCGACACGATCGTGGTCGTGCCGACGGACGGCGCAGCCCCGCTCGCGGAGGCCGCGGAGGCCGCCGGGGGCAACGTCGTGCGGGTGGCCGACGCCGCCGCCGCCGCATCCTGGGTCACCGACCACGCGGCCTGCGGCGACGCCGTGCTGGTGAAGGCGTCCCGGCGGGTCGGGCTCGAGCGGGTGGCCGCCGCACTGCTGGAGGTCGCCGCATGATCGCCGTGCTCATCGCCGTCGCGACGAGTTTCCTCGTCTGCGTGCTCACGACCCCCTTCCTCATCCGGTTCCTGCATCGGCGCAGCATCGGGCAGGCGATCCGGGACGACGGTCCGGTGGCCCACCCGCACGAGGCGAAGGCCGGGACCCCGACGATGGGCGGTCTGGCGATCATCCTCGCCGCCTTCGTCGCCTACCTCGTCGCCCACATCCGCACCGAGGCGATCAAGTTCGCCGACACCGCGCTGGCGCTCTGGTTCCTCATCATCGGCATGGCGCTCGTGGGCCTGCTCGACGACTGGCTCGGGGTGCGCAAGTCCCGGAACCTCGGTCTGCGCAAGCGCGGCAAGTTGGCCGGGCAGTACCTCGTCGCCGGCGGGTTCGCGCTGCTCGCCCTCTGGTTCGTGGGGACGGCCACCCGGCTCTCGTTCACCCGGGCGTTCGACTTCGAGATCGCGGCGTGGCTCTGGGTCGTGATCGCGGTGATGGTCGTCGTGTCGTCGGCCAACGCCGTGAACATCACCGATGGACTCGACGGTCTCGCGGCCGGGTCCGCCGCGCTCGTGTTCGCGGCGTTCGTCGTCGTGGCGTTCACCCAGTTCCGGCACGCGGAGGCCTACAACCTCATCGCGGCCCAGCAGATCGACCTGGCGGTGATCGCGGCGGCGATGATGGGCGCGTGCGTCGGGTTCCTGTGGTGGAACGCGCTGCCGGCCCGGATCTTCATGGGGGACACCGGCGCGCTCGCGCTCGGCGCGGCGCTCGCCGGGCTCGCGATCCTGACCCAGACGATCCTGCTGCTGCCGATCCTCGGCGGCCTCTACGTGATGGAGACGGGGAGCGTGATCCTCCAGATCATCTCCTTCCGCGGCTTCAAGCGTCGGATCTTCCGGATGTCGCCCATCCACCACCACTTCGAGCTGCTCGGCTGGCCGGAGTCGACCGTCGTCGTGCGCTTCTGGATCCTCGCCGGCTTCGCGATGGCGCTCGGGCTCGGCCTCTTCTACGCGGACTTCCTCCGCATCCCGGGACTCGTCGGATGAGCCGACGCGTGCTCGTGGTCGGCCTGCGGATGACGGGCCTCGCCACCGCGCGCGCCCTGCTCGCCGACGGCGACGAGGTGACGGTCGTCGAGGAGCACCCCGGCCAGCCCGGGTACGCCGACCGAGCGCAGGAGGTTCGGGCCGCCGGCGCCGGTCTCGTGGAGGAACCCGAGGCCGCGGCCTGGCCCGTCCTCGTCGGCGCGAGCGACCTCGTGGTCCCGAGTCCGGGCGTCGCGCCGGGCCACCCCGTGCTCGAGGCCGCGGCGGCCGCCGGGGTCCCCGTGCGCGGCGACGTCGATCTCGCGGTCGAGGCCGC
>JALRDW010000138.1 GCA_023262065.1 Acidimicrobiia bacterium
TCCCGGTAGGATCAAGGGGCGGCAAGAAAATCCTCGGACAGGCCATCTCTCAAACGGCAAGCGCGGCGGGATACCACGAAACGTTCATCTCGCCCACTATCTCCGATCCTCTTTTGGTGCTCGGCGTGGCGGTCGCTCCGCTCGCGCCGGTGGCGCCGGACGTCGGATCGTTGCCGGTCGCGCCCGACGTGCCGGAGGCGCCCGTGGTGCCGGGCACCCCGGTGGTGCCGAGGTTGGCCCCGTCGACGTCGGTGATGTTCGCGAGCGAGTCCTCGGCCCCCGGCGGCTTCGGCAGCTTCGAGCCCTTCGGCAGGAAGTACACGGCGATGATCTCGTTGTCGTCGAACTTGTAGGAGCCGGGGTTCCCGCTGCGGGCCTCGCCGCTCCACGGCTTGCCGGGGAACCCGGTCGCCCACTGCACGACGGCCTTCTGCTTCTTGCCCTTGATCGTGCAGGTGTCGCCGTTCTCGTGCGTCGTGCCGTCCCAGAGCGTCATCGAGGTCTCGGACAGCTCCCAGCCGCCCTCCTCGAGGAACCGGCCGGTGGTCGCGTTCCGGCCCGCCTCGCTCGAGGAGTACGGGTGCGTGTGCATGAGACCGTCGCCGTGCGAGTGGATCCCGGCGCGCACCGTCGGCGAATCCGACTGCTCCTCGAACGCGGGGGCGTCGGGGAGCCAGGTCCCGCACACGTTGACCCCGAGGTAGCCGTGCCAGTGCTCCCCGATCTTCGGGCTCACCTCGGCCGCCGACTTGTAGGACCGGGAGCTGACCACCACGAGCACGACGCCGACGATCACCACGCCCGCGATCGCGAGGTTCCAGGAGCGGTTCGCCCCCGCCCGCTTCGGCCGACGGGCCTTCGACCGGTTCTTCGCCCGCTTGTACTTCGTCGTCGTCTTCGTCATGGCGGGGTCAGGGTAGCCCGACCGCGGACCGTTCCGGGCGCGCCCAGCGGACGGCGATCACGAGTCCGGCACGGACCGCGAGCAGCGCCGCAAGCGGTGCGAGCAGCAGCCGCCGGACGCCGTGCCAGCGCTTGCCCGCGAAGCGCAGGGTGGACCGGTGGTGGGCCACCACCATCCGGTAGGGGTGGCCGGCGGTGCTCACCCCCTGGACGTGCGTGACGGTGGCCGCGGGCTCGTAGGCGACGGTCCACCCGGCGCGACCGAGGCGCCAGCAGAGGTCCACGTCCTCCACGTACATGAAGTACCCCTCGTCCCAGCCCCCGATCGCGTCGAGCGCGTCGCGCCGGAGCCAGACCGCCGCCCCCGACACCCAGTCGACCTCCCGGGGCACGTCCGGGTCGGCGTCGAGTTCGCGGTACCGGCGGGTCGCCGCGTTGTCGGGCCGGATCGACCCGAGCACCGCGTGCCCGATCGCGTCACGGGTCGACGGCACCCGGCGCGCACTCGGGTACACCGATCCATCGGGCTCCAGGATCCGGGGGCCCAGGGCGCCGAGGCCCGGGTCGGCGGCGAACCGGGCGAGGACCGCCGCGCCGGCGCCGGGCGCGACCACGGCGTCGGGGTTGATGACCGCGACGATCGGGGCGATGGTCGCGGCGGTCCCGAGGTTCGCCGCACGGGCGTACCCGAGGTTCGCCCCCGGGCGCAGCACCGCGACCCCGGGGTGGCGCGCCTCGAGCCGCTCGATCGAGCCGTCGTGGGACCCGTTGTCCACCACGACGACCTCGGGCGATCCGCCGGCCGAGTCATCCGCGAGCAGCGCGGTCACGCAGTCCGCCAGCAGCGGCCCGGACTCGTAGGCGACCACCACCGCCGCCCAGCGGGGGCTCACGGCGTTCCGGCGCGCGCGAGCTCGTCCCGGTACCACGTGCAGGTGCGCTCGAGCGCGTCCCGCAGCGGCACCCGTGGCTCCCATCCGAGCACGGTGCGGGCGAGTGTGATGTCGGGTCGCCGGCGCACCGGATCGTCGGCGGGGAGCGGCTCGTGGACGACCGGCACGTCGGCCCCGACCACCTCACGCACCAACCCCGCGAGTTCGAGGATGGTGAACTCGCCCGGGTTGCCGATGTTCATCGGCCCGCGGTGCTCGGACTCCATGAGCGCGATGAGCCCGGCGGCCTCGTCGTCCACGTAGCAGAAGGACCGGGTCTGGGTGCCGTCCCCGTAGACCGTGAGTGGACGACCCCGGATCGCCTGCACGAGGAAGTTCGACACGACCCGGCCGTCCTCCGGCTTCATCCGCGGCCCCATCGTGTTGAAGATGCGGGCGATCTTGACGTCGACCTCGTGGTACCGCAGGTAGGCCATCGAGAGCGCCTCGGCGAAGCGCTTGGCCTCGTCGTAGACCGCACGGGGACCCGTCGAGTTCACGTTGCCCCAGTAGGACTCGGGCTGCGGGTGCACCTCGGGATCGCCGTAGATCTCGCTCGTCGACGCGAGCAGGAACCTCGCCCCGTGCGCCCGGGCGAGGTCGAGGGCGTGGCGGGTGCCGATGGACCCGACGTCGAGGGTCTCGAACGGCAGCCGCAGGTACTCGGGCGGGCTCGCCGGACTCGCGAAGTGGAGCACCGCGTCCACGGGGCCCGCGACCTCGAGTCCGACCACGACGTCGGCCTCCACGAACGTGAAGCCGTCCCGGCCCGCCAGGTCGTCGAGGTTCGAGCGGCGTCCCGTGAGGAGGTTGTCGACCGCGACGACCTCGTAGCCCCGGTCGAGGAGCTGGGCGCACAGGTGGGACCCGAGGAACCCGGCGCCGCCGGTCACGACCGCGCGCGGCATCAGCGACCGACGCCCTCGTACTCCCAGCCGCGACGACGCAGTCCCACCGCGTCGAGCACGTTCCGGGTGTCGAGGATCCGCTTGACCAGCACGGCGTCGGCGAGGTCGGTGTGGTCGATCCAGCGGAACTCGTCCCACTCGGTGAGCACGACGAGCAGGCCCACCCCCTTGGCCGCCTCGAGCGCCGAGTCGGCCCGGGTGAGGCCCGGGAGATCGACCGCATCGGGGCGGGCCGCCGGGTCGTAGGCCCGGATGATCGCGCCCTCCTCGAGCAGTCGCCCGACGATGTACACGGCGGGCGAGTCCCGCACGTCATCGGTGTTGGCCTTGAACGTGAGACCCCACACCCCGACGTCGACGCCGGCGAGCGAGCCGCCGGCGAGCCGCCGGGCCTTGGCGACCATGCGGTCGTGCTGCTCGCGGTTGCCGTCGATGACGCCCTGCAGCAACGGGAAGTCGGCCTCGGCCCGGCGCGCGGTGTGCATGAGCGCGGCCGTGTCCTTCGGGAAGCAGGAGCCGCCGTACCCGGGGCCGGGCTGGAGGAACTCGAAGCCGATGCGCGGGTCGTAGCCCATGCCGAGGGCGACCTCGTTGACGTCGGCCCCGACCGCCTCGCAGAGGTTGGCGACCGCGTTCATGAACGAGATCTTCGTGGCGAGGAAGGCGTTCGAGGCGTACTTGATCATCTCGGCCGATGCCGGATCGGTCACCACGATCGGCGCGCGCACCCCGGCGTAGAGCTCGCTCACCCGCACCGCGGTCGCCGGATTGTCGCAGCCGACCACCACCCGGGAGGCCTGCAGGAAGTCGCGCACCGAGGTGCCCTCACGGAGGAACTCCGGGTTCGAGGCCACGCCGATCTCGTCGATCGATGCGCCCTCCTCGCTGAGGATCCGCTGCACCGTGCGGGTGGAGCCCACGGGCATCGTCGACTTGTTGATGACGACCGAACCCGGACGCAGGTGCTCGGCGATCTCCCGCACCACCCGTTCCACGAACGACAGATCGGCTGCGCCGTCGTCGCCCTGGGGCGTCGGGACGCAGAGGAATACGAACTCGGCGTCGGGGATGGCCACCGAGGCGCCCACGACGAAGCGCAGACGGCCGGACTCGAGGCCCTCGGTGACGAGCTCGGGCAGTCCGTCCTCGTGGATCGGGATCTCACCCCGGTTGAGGCGCTCCACCCGGTCCGCATCGATGTCGGCCGCGACGACGCGGTGCCCGAGGTGGGCGAGGCAGGCCGCAGTCGTCAGTCCGACGTACCCGGCTCCGATGACGGCGACATCGCTCACGGGCGAGGAGTCTAGGACCGGTCGGAGCGGCCTCGGACCGCCGCATCCGGCCGCCGCGGCGCGATCAGCACTCGGGCGTGGACGGTGCCGGTGCCGCGCCACCGCCCGACGCGGGCTTCGTGGTCGTCGTGGACCTCGACGGGTTCGCGCCGGTCGTCCCCGGCGCGCGGACCGAGCCGAAGTCGGGTCCGACGATGATCGCGACATCCGCATCGACCAGCGAACGGTCCTCGGTGAGCGTCCCGATCCCGCCGAGGTACTGCTGCACGAGTCGACCGCTGTCGAGTCGACCGGGGCGGTACCGGATCTGCGTGGCCGACACCCGGGCTGCGTTGCCGAACCCGGCGGGCTGGAAGGAGTACCGCTGCAGTTCGGTGAGGGTCTGGCCGGCGAGGCCGGATGTGCTCGACCCGTTGAGGACCCGGACCCGCACCTGTGACGGCGAGACCTTGATCGGCGCGGTCGACTGGGTCGGATCCTCGCCGTCACCGAAGGTGCGCAACCGCGCCAGGGTCGCCTCGGCGTTGGGCTGGTCGAGGTAGAGCACGGACTGCCCGTTGTAGCTCGGCCCGCCCTCGGTCGGCAGGGTCACCATCTCGATGCTCGAGGCGTCCGAGGGGTCGACGGTGCGGAACGTGTTGACGAGGGCGAAGATGTCGGAACGACCGAGACCCTCGTCGACGGTCAGCTTCGGGATGACGGCGTTCGCCATCCGGTTCGCGGTGAACGGGTTGCGTCCGGCCTTCTGGGCCGCGACCACACCGAGACGACGGATGAAGTTCTGCTGCCGCCCGATGCGCCCGATGTCGGGGATGGCGTCCGCGGAGGACCACCGCTTCGTCGTCGAGTCGTACAGCTCGAGGTGGCGGGACCGGACGTACGCGAGCGCGGCGTCGCCGTTCAGCCGGACGCACGCCGGCGCACTCTGCACGTTCAGGCCCGAGTAGGCGTCACGGGCGGGTGCCGGGAAGTACACGGGCACCGCGCCGATCGCGTTCACGACCCCGATGAAGGCCTCGAAGTTGAGTTCGACGTAATGGTTGATCGGCACGCCGAAGTTCGCCTCGATCGTGTCGATGACCTTCTGCGGCCCGTCGTTGAACGCCGAGTTGATCTTCTGCTTCCCCCGTCCCGGGATGTCGACGAGCGTGTCGCGCGGGATGGAGACGAGCAACGACTTCTTCGCGTCCGGATCGATGTGCACGATCATGAGCGTGTCCGAGCGGGTGCCACCCGCGTCGGCGGTCGACCCGAACGCGTCGATCTGGGTCTGGTTCTCCACGAAGGATCGGGAGTCCGAGCCGAGGACGAGGAAGTTGCCCGCCTTGCCCGGGCTGGTCGGGAGCTCGAGCCCGTCGACCCGCCCGATCCCGGCGATCTTCTGGTTCACGGCGATGTTCACCGCCACGACCCCGGTGAACAGGGTCGCGAACGTGACCCCGAGCGCCACGAGGTAGCGCGCGACGAAGGGACGGGAACGCAGCGATGGACGGGGAGTCGACGCCATGAGCACCTCAGCCTACCGGCGCGACCCCCGCCACCCCTCGCGGGCCGCGGATCGGCTGCGCCACCTCGACGGGTAACGTCGGTGCGGTGCTCGCCGGTTCCCTCCTGCGCGTCCTCGATCCCCACGAGGAACTCGCCGTCGTCCGGGACGGCGCCCGCACGGTCATCGCGGTCGAACCGGTCGAACGGCTCCACCTCGACGGTCCGGCGGCCCTCGACGCGCTGACCTCGCTGACCCCGGGCTGGTGGGCCGGGGCCATCGCCTACGAGCTCGGGCGCCACATCGAGCCGACGGGCCGGACGTCGCGTCCGCGCACGGTGCCCGATCTGCACCTCACGCGCTTCGCCGCCCGCCTCGTCCTCGCACCGGACCGCGCACCCGTGGTCATCGGCGAGGGCCCCGGCGCCCGCCGCCTGCGGGCCGCGCTCGAGGTGGCGACGCCGCGCACGGGGTCCACGGGACTCACCGGGACCTGGCACTCGTCGATGGACCGCGCCGCCTACGAGGGCGCGGTCGCTGAGATCATCGGGCTCGAGCGGGCCGGTGAGTGCTACCAGGCGAACATCACGCGCACGCTTCGCAACGACCTGGTCGCCGATCCGGTCGAGTTGTTCGACGCGCTCGACCGCCACAACCCGTCGCCGCACGCGGCGCTCATCCGGGGCACCGGCCTCGCCGTCGTCTCCGCCTCGCCCGAGCGGTTCCTGCGCGTCGAGGGACGCCGGATCGAGACCCGCCCGATCAAAGGGACCGCACGCGACGCGGCGGACCTGCTCGAGAGCGCGAAGGATCGGGCCGAGAACGTCATGATCGTGGACCTCGCCCGCAACGATCTCGGTCGCGTGTGCTCCCCCGGCTCCATCTCGGTCCCTGCGCTCTGTGCGCTCGAACCGCACCCGGGCCTGCACCACCTCGTGAGCACGGTGATCGGTCACCTCGCCCCGGGCGTCGGCCTCGGCGACCTGCTCCGGGCCACGTTCCCCCCGGCCTCGGTGACCGGGGCACCCAAGCCGCGCGTGCTGCGCATCATCGAGGACCTCGAGCCCGTGCCGCGGGGCTACTACTGCGGGGCGGTCGGGTGGATCGACACCGAGCGACGACGCGCCGACCTCGCGGTGGCGATCCGCACGTTCACGATCTCCGACCACACCACGTTCGGGACCGGGGCCGGCATCACGATCGGATCCGATCCGGGTGCGGAGTGGGCCGAGACGGAACTGAAGGCCGCGCGCCTCCTCGCCGCTGCGGGCAGCACGGCGCCGGCCCCGCGTCGCGTGGGTGCACCGTGACGATCTGGGTCGACGGCGACCTCGTCGACGACGACGCGGCCCGCATCTCGCCGATGGACCACGGCCTCCTCACGGGGGACGGCGTGTTCGAGACGCTGCGGGTCTACGGCGGGGTGCCGTTCGCCTGGACCCGCCACCTCGAACGACTCGGACGTTCGGCGGGCGCGCTCGGCCTCGTGCCGCCGGGGGCTCCGGCACTGCGGGCCGCCGCCGACGCGGTGATCGAGGCGAACGGCCTCCCCGACGCGCGGTTGCGCATCACCGTGACCGGGGGCGTCGCACCCCTCGGTTCCGAACGCGGCGGCGTCCCGCCGACCGTCGTGATCGCGAGCGGCGCGCTCACGACCTGGCCGGCGACCGCCGAGGTCGTCACCGTGCCGTGGTGCCGCAACGAACGCGGCGCGACCGCCGGCCTCAAGACGACCTCGTACGCCGAGAACGTGCGGGCGCTCGCGTACGCGCACGAACGGGGCGCGAGCGAGGCGATCTTCCCGAACACGCGGGACGCGCTCTGCGAGGGCACCGGCTCGAACGTGTTCCTCGTGGTCGACGGCACGCTCGTCACGCCACCGCTCGCGAGCGGATGCCTCGCCGGGGTGACCCGCGGCATCGTCCTCGAGCTGTGTGCACGCGCCGGCATCGCCTGCGCCGAGACCGACCTCCCGATCGGAGCACTCGCATCGGCCGAGGAGGCGTTCCTCACCTCGAGCACCCGGGAGGTGCAGCCGATCGCCCTGGTCGACGGGCAGGCGCTCACCCGGGCGCCCGGTCCGGCGGCCCTCGCCCTGCAGGCCGCCTGGCGCGAGCTCCTCGCCCACGACCTCGACCCCTGACCGGCGGGTCAGGCCGGGCGCAGGTGGACGACGTCGCCCGCGGTGACCGTGCGGGTCGCACCGGGACCGGTGCGGACCTCGAGCGAGCCGTCGTCGGCCACCCCCACGGCCTCGCCCTCGAAGGTCCCGTCCGCGAGTTCGATGCGCACCCGCTGCCCGAGCGTGCCCAACCGGGCCCGGTAGTCCTCGGGCACCGCGTCGAGGTCGACGAGGCGCGCGCCGTACCGGGCCACGAAGGCGTCGAGCAGCTCGTCACGCGAGACCGCACGTCCGGCCACGATGTTGCAGGCCGTGGCGGTCTCCGCGATCTCCGGCGGGAAGTCGGTCCACATCACGTTGACCCCGATCCCGACGACCACCGCCGTGACCTCCCCGTCGACCACCTCGGCCTCGGTGAGCATGCCGGCGAGCTTGCGGTCGCCGGCGAGCAGGTCGTTGGGCCACTTGATCGTGGGCGCGAACCCGGCCACCGCCTCGACCGCGTCGGCCATGGCGAGACCCGCCGCCATCGTGAGCAGGTGCATCGCCTCGAGCCGGATGGTCGGCCGGAGCAGGACCGACACGAGGAGAGAGGCGCCGGCCGGCGCCTCCCAGGTGCGCCCCAGCCGGCCCCGCCCCGCGGTCTGGTGGTCGGCGACTACCACGAGGCCGGGGGCCGCCCCGGCGCGGGCGGCGTCGAGGGCGTACCGGTTGGTCGAGTCGATCTCGTCGAGGCGGCGGATCGGGCCCAGCGGGCCGGTCCCGTTCGGAGTGGCAGCGGCGGAGGACACGCCCCGTAGGATACGGCCCGCCTCACGTCCGCCACATCGGGAGAAACGCCCCAGTGCTGCAGAAGATCCTCATCGCGAACCGGGGCGAGATCGCCGTCCGGGTCATGCGGACGTGCCGGGAGATGGGCATCACGACCGTCGCCGTCTACTCCGACGTCGACCGCGACGCGCTCCACGTGCGCTTCGCCGACGAGGCCTACGCACTCGGCGGCCAGACCGCGGCCGAGTCGTACCTCAACCAGGACAAGATCATCGAGGTGATCCAGCGCTCCGGTGCCGACGGCGTCCACCCCGGCTACGGCTTCTACTCCGAGAACGCCGACTTCGCCCGGGCCATCACGGCGATGGGCGTCGCCTGGATCGGGCCGCCGCCCGAGGCGATCGAGGACATGGGCGACAAGATCTCCGCCCGCAAGGCCGCGGCCCGCGGCGACGTCGCGAGCGTGCCCGGGACGACCGACCCCGTCACCGGCCCCGCCGACGTCATCGCGTTCGGCGAGCAGTACGGCTGGCCGGTCGCGATCAAGGCCGCGTACGGCGGCGGCGGTCGCGGCATGAAGGTCGTCGACTCGCCCGAGGAGGCCGCGGCCGCCCTCGAGTCGGCGCAGCGCGAGGCGCTCGCCTACTTCGGACGCGATGAGGCCTACCTCGAGAAGTACCTCACCCACCCGCGTCACATCGAGATCCAGGTGTTCGCCGACCAGCACGGCAACGCGGTGTACCTCGGCGACCGGGACTGCTCGGTCCAGCGCCGGCACCAGAAGCTCATCGAGGAGGCGCCGGCCGGCGACCTGCCCGACGAGATCCGCCGAGCCATGGGTGAGGCGGCCGTGCAGGTCGCCAAGGCCACCGGGTACGTGAACGCCGGCACCGTCGAGATGCTCTACCAGGACGGCGAGTTCTTCTTCCTCGAGATGAACACCCGCCTGCAGGTCGAGCACTGCGTGACCGAGATGGTCACCCAGCTCGACCTCGTGCGCGAGCAGATCCGGGTCGCGTCCGGCGAGGTGCTCTCCATCACCCAGGACGAGGTCACCCTCACCGGGCACTCCATCGAGTGCCGGATCAACGCCGAGAACGCGGCCAAGGGCTTCCTGCCCTCGCCGGGCCCGATCAACGCGCTCCACCTCCCGGCCGGTCCCGGCGTCCGCTGGGACGGGGGCTACGAGCCGGGCGACGAGGTGAGCCAGTACTACGACAACCTCGTCGGCAAGCTCATCGTCTGGGCGCCGGACCGCGAGCAGGCCCGCGTCCGCATGCTGCGCGCGCTCGACGAGTTCGCGATCGACGGCGTCCACACCACGATCCCGGCCCAGCGGATCGTGCTCGAGCACCCCGACTTCGCGTCGAACACGCACTCGACCCGGTGGCTCGAGACCCAGGTCGACCTCTCGGGCCTCACGAGCAGCGCCGGCGACACCTCGACGACCGAGGGCGAGGACCTCGTCGCCCGGGAGGTGCCGGTCGAGGTCGACGGGCGTCGCTTCGGCGTGAAGGTGTGGCTGCCGGACGCCCCGGTGGCCACGGCGTCGAGCGCCAAGCGGTCGGCGAAGCCGAAGCCCGCGGGCGGTTCGACCGGTGGATCCGGGGGCGACGGCACCATCACCGCGCCGATGCAGGGCACGATCGTGAAGGTGCTCGTCGAGGCCGGTCAGACCGTGGCCGAGGGCGACTCGCTCCTCGTGCTCGAGGCGATGAAGATGGAGAACTCCATCAACGCCGAGCGGGCCGGCACGGTCAAGGAGATCAAGGTCGAACCGGGCCAGACCGTGAGCGCGGGCGACACCCTCCTCACGATCGAGTGAACCCACCCGGACCGATCCGGGTGCCGGCGGTTCGTGCTCAGGAGGACGCCTCGACGATCGCCTCGGCGAGCGACGGATGCACCAGCAGGCTCTCGACGATGTCCTGGGTGCGCAGGCCGTTCGTGACCGCCACCGCGAGCACGCTGATGAGTTCGGCGGCGTGCTCCCCGACGATCGACCCCCCGAGCACGACGCCGGTTGCGGGATCCGAGATCACCTTCACGAAGCCCCGGGAATCGCCCGAGATGAGCGCCTTCGCGTTCGCCGCGAACGGCACCTTGGTGACCCGGATCTTGCGACCCGAGGCGAACGCCTCCGCTTCGGCGAGGCCGACGTCGGCGATCTCGGGCACGGTGAAGATCGCGGAGGCCGCCTTGTCGTAATCGAGGTGCCGGTGCGCCATCGCGTGCAGCCCCATGGCGTGCTCCGCGATCTTCCGGCCCTGCATCGAGGCGACGCTCGAGAGCGGCAGCCGGCCGGAGAGGTCACCGGCGGCGTAGATCCCCGGCACCACGGTGCGGCAGTTGTGGTCGACCGGGATCGTGCCCCACTCGGTGGTCGTCAGGCCCGCCGTCCCGAGCCCGAGTCCCTCCGAGTTCGGGATCGACCCGATGGCGAGGAGTGCGTGCGAGCCGCGCACGACCCGGCCGTCCTCGCACTCCACGACGACCCCGTCGCCCTCCCGACGGATGCTGGTGGCTCGGGCACCCTTGTGGAGCTCGACGCCACGCTCGAGGAACGAGTCCTCGAGCGTGGCTGCGACCTCGGGG
>JALRDW010000160.1 GCA_023262065.1 Acidimicrobiia bacterium
AGCACTACGCATGGAGCGGCGACGCCGAGCCGTACCTCGCCGTATGGGTCGGCGGTACCTGGAGTTGGCCCGCGGACTGAGGCGCTACCAGCAGTGGTGGCCGTCGTGGGGATCCTGCGGCGCCCCGACGCCGAAGCGCTCACGCACCTCGCCGAGGGGGAGCGGGGCGAGCGCGAAGTGGTCGACCAGTGAGAAGTCCCCGCTGCAGCGCGCACCGCGTGCGAGTTCGCCGGCGAGCAGCTCGGCCGCGCCGACCCCGTCGAGGATGCGCTCCTCGGCCGCCACCGTCGGCGGGGCGCCGAACCCGGCCTCGTGGACGACGAGGGAGGCGAGCAGCGCGGACGCGTTGACGTCGTTGTCGTCCATGCCCATCTGGAACGCGCTGAGCGCCACCTCGCCCGCCCCGGTCGGTTCGATGCCGGCGATGACGTGGGTCATGTCGTGGGCCACGAAGAAGTGGTTCATGTCGATCGCCACCGCGCCGGGGAGCGTCAGGCGGTGTCGCTCGTAGAACGCGAGGTACGCGCGCCCGACCGACCCGTCGGGGAGGTCGGCGAACGCTTCGAGGCGAGCGACGAGTCCCGGCTCGGGTGCGTCGGCCGGGGCGACCCCGCCGAGGCCCGGTTCGACGCGCTCAGCGAGGTTCCCGGCGAGGAACCGGTGGAAGTCGGCGGCAGCCCGTTCGGTGCCGACCTCGACGAGGTCCCGCAGCATCCCGAGGTCGGGCCCCGTGAAGCCGAGGGCGGTGGCGTAGGCCTCGACCCGTTCGACCTGCGTCACGGTGAGCGGATGCCGGCACACCTCGAGCGCGATCACCACCTCGTGGAAGCGGCGGCGCAGCAACGGGTCCGGGAGTGCTCGCGCGGCGTCCGCCGGTCCGAGCGGTGTGATGCCCGCCGGGTCGAGGTCGACGCGGCCCCAGACGTGCTCGGCGATCGCGCGCAGGAGGATGACCTGCTCGCGGTTGGGACCGCCGTCGACGTCGATCGCGCCCAGGAGCGCGGCGAGCATCGGTTCGACCGAGGGGGCGGGGACGTGGAACGGCACACTGCGACACTACGAGCGCCGTGGCACCGGTCCGGAGCCGGACCGGTGCGGCCGACCGACTACGATGCGCTCGTCGCCCGATCGGGCGGCCACGCTCCGGCGACCCCGCATCCGATGGTGCGGCCCCGTCGCCACCGGTCCACGGTCCACTCAGCCGTGCGACCGCCGAGTCGATGTGATCCCGGGAGCCACCCGGGTGACGGACGTCGACACCGGTCCGCAGTCCCGGCACCACGTGCGCCGGGCCCCGAGCGGACGAGCGCAGTCGACGAGCACGTCACCCCCACGAGGATCCCTCCCATGTCGTTCCGAGACCTCGGCGTGCGCGCCGACATCGTGGCCGCGCTCGACGCGCGCGGCATCACCGAACCGTTCCCGGTGCAGGCTGCGGCCATCCCCGACGCGCTGTCGGGTCGCGACATCTGCGCCAAGGCCCCGACCGGATCGGGCAAGACGATCGCCTTCGGCATCCCGATCGCCGCGCGCACGACCCGCTCGGGCCCCCGTCGACCGCACGCGCTGGTCCTGGCCCCGACCCGGGAGCTCGCGCAGCAGATCGAGGCCGAACTCACGCCCATCGCCGAGGCCCGTGACCTGCGCGTGCTCTCGGTCTACGGGGGGGTCGGGTACGAGAAGCAGAAGCGCACGCTCAAGCGCGGCGTGGACATCCTCGTGGCCTGCCCGGGCCGGCTGCGCGACCTCATCGACCAGAACGCGCTGCGGCTCGACCGGGTCGAGATCGCAGTGATCGACGAGGCCGACCGCATGGCGGACATGGGGTTCCTGCCCGAGGTGTGCCGCATCCTGGACCTCGTGCCCGAGCACCGTCAGACCCTCCTGTTCTCGGCCACCCTCGACGGCGACGTCGCGACGCTCACCGAGCGCTACCAGGACGACCCCGTCGTGCACGAGGTCGAGGGGGTCAGCGTCGATCCGAACGACCTCGAGCACCGCTTCCTCGAGATGAAGGGCGTCGAGCGTCCGGGCCACACGGCCGACATCGTCGACGCCGAGGGTCACACGATCATCTTCACGCGCACCCGGCACGGGGCGGACAAGGTCGCGAAGTTGCTCAACGGCATGGGTGTCGCGTCGTCCGCACTCCACGGCGGGATGTCCCAGCGCCAGCGCGACCGGGCCCTCGCCGAGTTCAAGGAGTGGCGGATCCGCGCCCTCGTGTGCACCGACGTGGCGGCGCGCGGGATCCACGTGGACGACGTGGCCTGCGTGATCCAGTACGACCCGCCGGAGGACGCCAAGACCTACATCCACCGGGCGGGTCGAACCGCCCGCGCGGGAGCGACCGGGATCGTGGTGAACCTCGTGCTCCCCGACCAGCGCAAGACCTGGCGGCACCTGCGTCGCGACCTCGACATCCACGCCGAGCCCGTGCCCGCCGGTGAGGCGAGGGTGCGGGAGGTGCGCGACCCGCGGGCCGAACGGCCCGACGACCGGCGCGCCGCGCCGCGGTCGGGGCCACGGTCCGGCGCGTCGCGCCGCGACCGCGAGGACCGGGCGCCCCGGGGCCGGGACGATCGCCCCCGTCGCGACCGGGACGAGCGACCGGTGCGGGACGGGGAGGACCGGACCGCGCGCGCTCGGGACGACCGACCCCGCCGGGACCGCGAGGACCGGCGGCCGGCCCGGCGCGACGACCGACCGTCCGGGGGGCGTGACGAACGCCGTGACGACCGGTGGGAGGGTCGGCCGCCGCGCGCCCGTGACGGTCGGCCGACCCGTGATCGTGACGAGCGGCCCGTGCGCTCGCGTGACGACCGTCCGGCCCGCGACCGGGACGAGCGGCGCGGCGACGACCGCGGTCCGGCGCGCAGCCGCGACGAGCAACGGGACGGCCGTCGCCGCGAGCGCGGCGGGCGGCACCGCGAGGATCGGCCCGCACGCGATCGCGACGATCGCGGGTACGGCCGGCGCGACGACCGTCCGAGTCGAGACCGTGACGATCGCGGGACGGACCGCAGGGATGAGCGTCCGGCCCGTGACCGGGACGAGTACGGCCGGGCCCGTACCGCCGGCGCACCGGAGCGCGCGGGCAAGCCCGGGGCGCCGAAGCGGAAGGGCCGGGGCGCGCCGGGCGCGTCGACCAAGGACAAGGGCAAGCCGCGCTGGGCGACGAAGCGCACCGGCCGGTCCGGGGGACCCGGCGGGCAGGGCGGCCGCCGAGGCTGACCGGCGCGGCGGTACGCTGCGCGCCGATGTACGGCGACCTCCTCGAGTCCCGCGAGATCCCGGGCACCATCCCCGGCTCGCGCGCG
>JALRDW010000172.1 GCA_023262065.1 Acidimicrobiia bacterium
GCCGGTCGTGGTCTCCGAGGAGACCTTCGAGGTCCTCGAACGGTCCATCGCGGCCTGGCGCGACACGAGGGGCGCCTTCGACCCGAGCGTCCATGGCGCGCTCCTCGCCGCCGGGTACACGCAGGACTTCGACCACCTCGACCGCGTGCAACCCGCCGGAACCCCCGGGCACCCGGCCCCGGGGCTCGGCGCCGTGGTGCTCGATCCGACCGTGCGCAGCGTCACCCTGCCCGCCGGGCTCCACCTCGACCTCGGCGGTATCGGGAAGGGCCGGGCCGCCGATCTCGTCTGCCGGGACCTCCTCGCAGCCGGTGCCCTCGGGGCCTGCGTGTCCCTCGGTGGCGACCTCCGCGTCGCGGGCACACCACCCGACGGACCGGCCTGGATCATCGCGATCGAGGACCTGCCGGCGATCGACCTCGCGCTGGGCGCGGGCGGCGTCGCCACGAGTTCGACCCGAAGACGCCGCTGGACCCAGGGGGGCGAGCCCCGACACCACCTCATCGACCCCCGCACGGGCGCACCCGTGCCCGATGCGCCCGCGAGCGTGACGATCGTGGCCGGCGACGCGACCACTGCCGAGGTGCTCACCAAGGCCGTGATGGTCCTCGGACGCGAGGGGGCGGCGCCGTTGGTCGAGCGCATGGGGGCCACCGGGGTCGTCGTCACCGGCGACGGCCGGGTGCACCCACTGGCCGGCTTCGACTCGTTCGCGCGCGCCGCCCCGTCAGGCTGAGGGCACGAGACCGACGAGGACGGCCCTGAGGTCGGCCGGGAGGGGCTCGGTGACCTCGATCCGTTCGCCCGTCACGGGGTGGTCGAAGCCGAGCGCCGCTGCGTGCAGGAACGGGCGCTCCATCGGGAGGCTGGGCCGGTTGCCGCCGTAGGCGACGTCCCCCACGACCGGGTGACCGATCGCAGCGACGTGCACACGGATCTGGTGGGTGCGGCCCGTCTCGAGCGTGCACTCGAGCAGCGACACCTCCGGATCGACGTACGACTCGACGACCTCGTAGTGGGTGCGGGCCGCCCGACCGCCCTGGCGGACGGCCATGCGGGTCGGCACCCGGATCGAGCGCCCGATGGGGGCGTCGATGACCCCCCGCGGCGCGTCCGGCACCCCCCACACCAGCGCGAAGTACCGTCGCTCCACCTCGTGGAGCGCGAGGGCCTCCACCAGCCCGGCGTAGGCGCGCTCGGTCCGGGCGACGAGCATGAGCCCGCTGGTGTCGCGGTCGAGGCGGTGCACGATGCCGGGCCGGGTGGGTTCGCCCACACCCGCGAGCTCGGGGTGGTGGTGCAGCAGCGCGTTCGCGAGCGTGCCGTCCGGGTTACCGGCCCCGGGATGCACGACGAGCCCGGGCGGTTTCGAGATGACGATCACATCGGCGTCGCTCCACCGCTCCACGATCGGGATGTCCTCCGGTCCGGGGAGGCCCACGGGCTCGGGTTCGGCGAGCACATCGACGATCTCACCCTCCTCGAGGCGCCGACTCTTGATCACCGGCCGACCGTCGATCTCGACCTGGTGCGCCGCGATGAGGGCCTGGACGTCGACGCGGGTCCACCCGGTGAGCAGCGCCACCGCACGATCGACGCGCTCCCCGGCGAGCGTCGCCGGGACCTCGTACTGCTCGGTCACCCGTCCGCCCCGTCACTCGCCGGCTCCGGGTCGGACCGCTCCCGGCCCTCGAGCAGCACGCGCACGACGATGATCACCGCGCCGATCGAGATGGCGGAGTCGGCCACGTTGAAGAGGGGCCACGGTCCGATCTTCACGAAGTCGATGACCGCGCCCTGCAGGAAGGAGGGCGCGCGGAAGATCCGGTCGACCAGGTTGCCCAGCGCTCCGGCGAGGACGAGTGAGAGCCCGACCACGAGCCACCGGTCCTCGGTCCGCATCACCGTTCGGATGAGGACCCCGGCGGCGATGAGCGCGATGACCGCGAGCACCGGCGCGCCCGACTGCACGATGCTGAACGCCGAGCCCGAGTTGAACGACAGCAGGAACCCGATGGAGTCGCCCACGAGCCACACCGGACCGTCGGCGAGCGCGCGCACCGCCCACGTCTTCGTGAGGATGTCCAGCACCACGACGGCGAGGACGATCGACGACGCGGTCAGGAGTCGCCGCCGGGACGCCACGGTCCGGGATGCCCGGCTCAGCGGTGTCGCTCGACCCGGTTGCGGCACATGACGCAGTGCTCCGCCCACGGGATCGCCTCGAGGCGTTCGAACGGGATACGAACCCCGCCCGGCACACACTGCCCGTAGGTGCCGGCCTCGAGCCGGGCGAGAGCCCGGTCGATCTCCTCGACCGTCTCCCGGGCCTGCGAGGAGATGATGAGGTCGCGCTCGCGCTCGATGGCGATCGTGTCGCCCTCGCCCGACTCCTCGTCGAACTGGGTGTCGCCGAGCTCGCGCTCCTGCACGAGTGCGTCGGCCTCGGCCTGCATCTCCTCGGCCTGGTGGATGAGGTGCGCCCGCTCGTCCGTGAGCAGGGTGCGCAGGGTGTCGAGCTGCGCCGGCGTGAGCGCACGACGGGCGCTCTCGGACAGGGCCTGCTTGACCTCGTCGTACTTGATGCCCGAGTACGGGCACCGGGCCGCGAGCTCGGCGGCCCGCCGCTCGGCCTCCTTGCGCTCCTCCTCGGCGGCGAGCCGTGCGGCCTCCTTCGCCGCGCGGGCGGCCTCGCGCTCGGCGGCCTTGCGGGCCGCCGCCTCGGCGCGCTCCTTCTCCTTCGCCGCGCGGACCGCAGCGCGCTCGGCCGCCTGCTTGGCGGCGATCTTCGCCTTCTCGGCCTTGGCCCGCTCGACGGCCTTCGCCTTCTCGATCCGCGCCTTCTCGGCGGCCCGGGCCTTCTCGACGCGAGCCTTCTCGGCCGCCTTGCGCGCGGCCGCCCTCTCCTTCTCGGCCTCTCGCTTGGCCGCCGCCCGCGCCCGTTCGGCCTCTCGCTTGGCCGCCGCACGCGCCCGGGCCTCGGCCGCCCGCTGCCGCTCAGCCTCCCGCTTGGCCGCCTTGCGAGCCCGGGCCTCGGCCTCGCGGGCCTTCTTGGCCGCAGCCGCGCGCTGGGCCGGCGTCTGGGCGGCCACCTTCTTCGCGACGGTCTTCGCGACGGGCCGCTTCGGCGCGCCCTTCTTGGCTGCCGCCTTCCTCACCGTCTGCTTCGCCGCAGCCTTCCGCGGCGCGGCCTTCCTGGCCGCCTGCGTCGTCGCCTTCTTCGTCGGCTTCTTCGACGCGGCCTGCTTCGCGGTCCGCTTCGCCGCCGCCTTCTTCGGCGCGGCCTTCTTGGCTGCCGCCTTCTTCGTCGGCTTCTTGGACGCGGCCTGCTTCGCGGTCCGCTTCGCCGCTGCCTTCTTGGGCGCGGCCTTCTTCGCGGGCGCCTTCTTGGCGACCTTCCGAGCGGCCTGAGCCATGGTTGCTCCTGT
>JALRDW010000178.1 GCA_023262065.1 Acidimicrobiia bacterium
TCCGGGTCGGGACGCCGGCGTACGAACGGCTACTGAGGACCCGCCTCGACGAGGCCCGCCGGATCCTGGCCCCAGGGCGGGGCCGCCTGCTCCTCACCCTCGTGCCCTGCGTGGCGACCGCCGCGGACGACGACTCCGTGACCGCGTCGCAGTTGCGCGACCCGGCGCGGCTCGCCTGGGTCGACGGGGTGTGGCGGCGCTACGCGACGGACCACCCGACCACCGTGCTCGCCGTGGACCTCGACCCGATCCTGTGTCCGGACGGTGACCCGCGCCCCGTCGGAGCCGCCGGTGCGGTGCGGGACGCCGAGGGACGACTCACACCGATCGGCGCGACGGCGCTCTGGAACCACCTGGTCCGGGTGGCCGTGGACGCGATCCCCGACGGCGGCGGTCAGCGCCGATGACCGCGATCGGGACCGGCCCGGGATCGGCGCCGGCCGGGGCTGCGGTCCGACCGCTCGGTCACCATGCAGCGCTGGACGGACTGCGCGCCGTCGCCGTCGTCGCCGTGATGGTGTTCCACAACGCGTGGGGCAGCGGCGCGGCGACCTGGCTCCCCGGCGGGTACCTCGGCGTCGACGTGTTTTTCGTCCTCTCCGGCTTCCTCATCACGACGATCCTGCTGGCCGACCATGACCGCACCGGGACCACCATCTCGCGCCGGTTCTGGTACCGACGGACGCGCCGTCTCCTGCCCGCACTGCTTCTCATGCTGCTCATCGTCGCCGCATTCGCGGTGTTCCGGGCCCCTCCGTGGGATCTGGACTCGATCCGCTGGCGAGGGATCGCGACCGCGCTGTACGTCGAGAACTGGTACGCGATCCTCGAGCGACCCCGACCCGCGCCGGTGTCCCACGCATGGTCGCTGTCGATCGAGGAGCAGTGGTACATCGTCTGGCCCTTCCTGCTCGGCGGCATCGTCGCCGTCGCACGCGGACGGCGACAGGTCCTGCTCGGCGCACTCGTCGTCCTCGCGCTCGTGTCGGCGATCGCCATGGGTCTCGACGCCCGGGCGGACCGCCTGGTGCGGGCCTACGAGTCGACCGTCGGGCGAGCCGGGGAACTCGTGATCGGCGGCATCCTCGCCGTCGTGGTGCGCCGCCGGCCCGTGGCGACGACCCGGCGGGGCCGTGCTACGACCGAACTCGCTGGGATCGCCGGAGCGACGTGGATCCTCTGGTGCTTCTCGGCTGCGCTCGAGAGTTCCCGGTGGATGTACTTCGGCGGCTTCTACTCGATCGCGCTCGCGAGCGCGTTCGTGATCCTCGCCGCGATCCAACCGACGAGCAGCGTCATCCGTCCGATCCTCGCCTGGAGACCGCTCACCGCCGTCGGCCTCATCTCGTACGGCCTCTACCTGTTCCACATCCCCATCTACGCGTGGATCGACCCGATCACGACCGGACTCGGACCCCTCCCGCTCACCGCGGCGCGGCTCGCCGTCGTCGGCGCGGTCGCCGTCGCGTCCTACCACCTGCTCGAGCAACCGTTCCGACGGGGCCTGTGGACCGGGCGTGGCCACTGGTTCGCCGCGACCGGCACGATCGGCGTGATCCTGGTACTCCTCCTGGCCACGGTCGGCGGGCGACCGCAACGGCCGTGGGAGAACCAACGGGAGGCGTTCGCGAAGTACGCCGACCAGGTGCCGAACGGGACACCCCGCCTGCTCGTGGCCGGGGAGGGCGACGCGCTCTCCCTCGCAGTCGCCGACCGTGAAGGGACCGAGACCGACGGCGTGGCCATCGCCGTGGTCGCGACTCCGACCTGCTCGGTCGCCGGGAACCGGACCGTGGTCGACGGGGTCGTCGCGCCCCCCGTCCGTTGCGATCGGTGGACCGACGCGCTGGCTGCGGGCATGGCCTACGACCCGGACCGCGTCGTGCTGATGGCGGGCACGACCGCGCTCATCGACCACCGGGCACTCGGCGTCACCTATCGGGTCGGCGATCCCCGGTACGCGCGCCTGCTCACCCGGAACCTCGAGGCCGCGCGCCGGACCCTCGCCGTGGAGGGTGGACCGCTCATCGTCACGACGGTGACCTGCCCAGGGTTACCGGACGGCGACACGAGTGGGATCGCGCGCGCCCTGCGGGACCCCGCGCGTCGGGCCTGGGTGAACGACGTGTGGCGCACGTGGGCCGCGGCCCACCCGGACGAGGTGCGTCTCATCGATCTCGATCCGCTGTTGTGTCCGGGCGGCGACCCACGACCGGTCGGTCCCGGCGGCGCGTTGCGCGCGTCCAACGGTGCCCTGACCCGTGCCGGACTCGACGCCCTGCGTTCGTGGCTCGTGACGCGGTCCGGGCTCGCCTCCGGCTGAACCGGGGTACCGGGACTCGCCCGTGTGGCAGCATCCTGCGCATGGAGCTGGTGCCGACCGTCGACATCTCGGACCCCAGCGCGACCTCGCTCGCCGCACTGGACACCGCGTGCCGGGACCACGGTTTCTTCCTGCTCACCGGCCACGGGATCGACGCGGTCATCGAGGAGACCTGGGTCTGGACCCGACGGTTCTTCGACGCCGACCGGTCGGTGCGGACCGCGGTCGTGCGCTCGGAGGACAACCCGCTCGGCTACTACGACCGTGAGCTCACGAAGCGCCGGCGCGACCACAAGGAGGTGTTCGACCTCATCGATCCGACCGTCGCCGCACTCGACGCACGGAACCGCTGGCCCGAGGCCCTCCCCGGACTCCGGGACGCGATGGTCCGTCACTTCGATGCGTGCAGCGAACTTGCGGTGCGCACGCTCGCCCTGGTCCACGACGCGCTGGGCCTGGCGGCCGCCGAGCGCGCATCGAGCGCGTGCGACCGGCACACGAGCACCCTGCGGCTCAACCACTACACCGTCGGGGACCCGGTGCCGACGGATGAACGCGTCGGCCTCGCGGACCTCGGGTCCAGCGCGCTCGGGCACCACACCGATCCCGGGGTCCTCACCCTCCTGCTGCAGGACGACACCGGCGGCCTGCAGGCGGAGGCGGCCGACGGCACGTGGATCGATGTCCCACCGCGGCCCGGCACCGTGGTGGTGAACCTCGGGGACTGCATGCAGGCCTGGAGCAATGACCGGTACCGGGCCGCCGTCCACCGCGTGCTGCCGATGTCGACGTCGCGGCGCTTCTCGATCCCGTACTTCTCCAACCCGCACCGTGACGCGATCGTCGAGCCGATCCCGGCCCTCAGCACCGACGGCGCGCGGTACCGCCCATTCCCGTGGCGCGACTTCATGGCGGCCCGGGCCTACGACAACTTCACCGACCTCGGTGCCGACGACACCCAGGTGACCGACTTCCGGATCGAGGCTCGGTGACCGCCCCGACCGCCCCGGCCGAACGCCACACCCTGCGGGGTGGCGTGCTCATGCTCGTCATCATCGTCGTGCAGGCGCTCGACGCCGTCCTCGACGCCCGGATCGACCGGTTCACGACCGAGGACGGCCGGGCCTTCCGCGACGCGGCGAACCTCGCCGCCGACCTTGCGGCCATCGCCTGCCTCGTCCTCCTCGTGGTGCTCGGCGTGCTCGTGCTCCGCCGCCGTCGGCCCTTCACCCGGGAGGACACGCCGCACTGGGTCGTCGGGACGATGGTCGCCTTCCTCGCGGGCGCGTCCGTGAACGTGCTGATGAACATCGCGACCCTCGTCGTGTCGCCGTCCCTCGAGGGCGCGAGTCAACCCGAGCTCATCGGCGACCTCGCCCTGCTGTTCGCGTCGACGACGCTCATCTTCTCGCTCTGGTACCAGCTCGCCGACGTGTACCTGCCCGGGGGTGCGTTCGAGTTCCCGCCGAACGCCGCGCATCCGGAGCAGGCACCCCGGTGGTTCGACTACCTGAGCCTGAGCTTCTACACGAACTCGACGTTCGGGCCGACGCTCGAGAGCGTCAAGACCCGGCCGGCGAAGGCGCTCATGATGGTGCAGACCTCGCTGTCGCTCATCGTGCTCGTGGTGCTCATCGCCCGCATCATCCGCGGCATCTGAGCGGCCACCACCCCGGGGGGCCGTCGGTCCGGCGCTGGGGTAGGTTGCCCCGCATGTCGATGAGCGGATCCGTCACCGTCCACATGCGCGCGAACCCGGAGGCGATCTGGGACCTCGTCGCCGACGTCACCAGGATCGGGGAGTTCAGCCCCGAGACCTTCGAGGCCGAGTGGCTGGAGGGCGCCACCGGCCCTGCGGTGGGCGCGAAGTTCCGCGGCCACGTGAAGCGCAACGGCGTCGGACCCGTCTACTGGGCACCCTGCGAGGTGACGGAGTGCGAGCCGGGACGGGTGTTCGCGTTCGCCGTCGGCACCGCCGATCGTCCGATGAACTCGTGGCGGTACGAGATCAGCCCGACGGATGACGGGGCGGACGTCACGGAGTCGTTCGCGCTCCCCGACAACCCGATGACCCGGGTCTACTGGCTGCTGCTCGGTCGGGCCCGCGGCCGCACGAACGAGCGCGGCATGCGTCAGACCCTCGAGCGCATCAGGGCCGTCGTCGAGGGGTAGGCCGCTCGGGCGCCGGCCCGACCGTCGGGGCCGCATCGGCCTCGGCCGCGCACCACGCCTCGTAGAGACCCGCCAGGGGCGGACCGCTCGTCCCCGCCTCGACCTCGACCACCCACGAGTCGACGAGGGCGACGAGATCCGCGACGAGCCCGCCCGTATCGACCTCCCGCTGCGCGAGCTCCTCGACGACCCTCCGGTAGTACCAGAGCTGCCCGTCACGACCGCTGCCACCGTCGAACACGCGGAACGCTTGATCCCCGTGCCTGGCGAAGTCGTCGCGCGTGCTCGTCGCGTTCGCGAACTTGTCCGCGGCACAGACCAGCACCGCCGGGTCCGGCGCGTCCGCGATGTGGCGCACGTACCGCACCTTGCGGGGCCACCACCGTTCCTTGTCGGCGGGTTCGCGCACCCACGAGTCGGTGCACGCGTCGACGATGTCGGCGACCAACTCGCCGAAACGCTCCTCGATCTCAGGCAGCCGCTCCGCCCCGCCCTTGTCCTCGACGACATCGTGGAGCAGCCCGGCGATGATCTGGTCCTCGTCGCCGCCGTACCGATCCACGATCTCGGCGACGGAGTACAGGTGCGCGGTGTAGGGGCGTCGGCCGTCACCCTTCGACGTGTCTCCCGCGAAGAGGACCTCGATCCATTCGATGGCGTCGTCGATGCGAGCGCTGTGGCCGCGCCTCGG
>JALRDW010000298.1 GCA_023262065.1 Acidimicrobiia bacterium
GCCGGCCCGTACGCGGGGTCACGAGCCGCAAGGCCGTCGCCGCCAAGAAGAAGGCCACGAAGGCCGAGGACGGTCGCGCGCAGCGGCAGGTCAAGGAGGCGATCGCCGAAGCCACCGCCGACGTGATGCAGCCCGAGGCGAAGCGCAAGCGACGTCGCCGCTCCCGCGGCGGTACCAAGCCGGCCGAGCCCGTCAACGAGCCCGCCCCCTTCCTGCAGTTCGTGATCGACCACCGACCCGGCGGCGAGGTCGAGGGCACGGTGGAGTCGTTCTCCTCGCACGGTGCCTTCGTCACCGTCGGGCAGGTGCGCTGCTACGTCCCGTTGTCCGCGATGGGTGATCCCGCCCCGACCCGGGCGCGCGACGCCCTCACCCAGGGCGAGGCGCGCACCTTCATCGTCCAGGCGGTGGATGCGCCGCGCCGGGGCATCGAACTCGCACTCCCCGGCTTCGCCCGGCCCGCCGCGGCACCGAGCGACGAGACCGTGGACGCCGAGACCCGCTCCCCGCGCCGGGCCCGCGGTGCCGCGAAGCGGGTCGCACCGGCCAAGAAGGCGAGCGGGACCACCACGAAGCAGGCCACGGCGACCAAGGCCACCAAGGCCACCGCCAAGAAGGCGACGAAGCAAGCCGCGAAGAAGGCGACCCCCACGAAGACCCCCGCCAGGAAGACCGCGAAGAAGGCGACCCCCACGAAGACGCCGGCCAAGAAGGCGAGCGGGACCACCACGAAGCGGAAGGGCTGAGATGAGCGCGATCCCCGAGATCACCGTCGACGAGGTGCGCGACGACCTCATCCTCCTCGACGTCCGTGAGGCCGACGAGTGGGCGGCCGGGCGGGCCCCCGGCGCGATCCACCTCGCGCTCTCCGAACTCGCCGGTGCGACCCTCGACGTCGAACCCGGAGCGACCGTGCAGGTCATCTGCAAGGTGGGCGGTCGCTCGGCCCAGGCGACCGCGTACCTCCGGGATCAGGGCGTCGACGCGGTGAACGTGGTCGGCGGGATGCTCGCGTGGGCTGCGTCGGGCCGCGAGGTGGTCGCCGACGACGGCCCCGGCCGGGTCGCCTGATCCCGTGGTCGCGGACCGGCCACTCGAGGGCATCCGAGTCCTCGACTGCTCGCGCGTCCTCTCCGGTCCCATCGCGGGCCGAGTGCTCCACGACCTCGGCGCCGAGGTCGTCAAGGTCGAACCGCCCGAGGGGGACCTCACCCGGTTCGCCGTTCCACGGGCCGGGATCACCTCGGCCTACTTCGCGCAGCAGAACACCGGGAAGCGCAACGTATCGATCGACCTCCACCGCCCCGAGGGCGTGGACGCCCTGCTGCGGATCGGCGAGCACTGCGACGTGCTCATCGAGAACTCCCGACCGGGCGTGATGGATCGGCTCGGTCTCGGCTACCCCGTGTTCGCCGCTCGCAACCCGGGTCTCGTGTACGCGTCCATCACCGGCTACGGCCAGGCCGGGCCGTGGTCCGACCGGCGCGCCTTCGCCGTCGTCATCCACGCCGAGATGGGTCTGCTCGAGGCGGGCGGGCGGTGGCGCGCCGACGCGGCCGGGGCCCACGACGCCGACCACCCCGAACCCGGGCTCGAGCACCGACTCCGGGCCCAGGACCCGATGAGCCACGGCGACGTCTACGCCGGACTGCACTGCGCGTCGGCGATCCTCGCCGCGCTCATCCAGCGCGGACGGACCGGGCGGGGCCAGCACATCGACGTCGACATGGCGGAGGCACTCCTGCACGTCAACGACTTCGCGCACTGGGACCTCGCCGATGCGGATCCGGGGGCGACCCGACCGAGCCTCGCGCCCGTCTACTCCCCGATCGTCACCGTGGGTGACGGGACCGACCTCGTCATCGCCGGCGACCCGAGCAACGGCATCGTCTTCGAGGGCTACGTGCTCGCGATGGATCGCCCCGAGTTGCGCGAGGATCCGCGCTTCGTCCCCGAGGCGCGCGGTGCGCACCGCCACGAGTTCCTCGCGATCATCCGTGAGTGGGTCGCGTCGTTCGAGCGGGTCGAGGACCTGCAGGCCCGGCTCGATGCCATCGGCCTCGTCAACGGCGTCGTGCGGACCATCGGTGAGGCGGCGAGCACGGAGTGGGCGGTGGCCCGGGGCGCGATCGCCGAGGTGGACGATCGAGCGGGCGGCGTGGCCCGCATCCCGCAGGCACCGTGGCGGTTCTCGGGGGCCGAGACCGGGGTGCGGGGCGTGCCGGCCTGGCGGGGCGAGCACAACCGTGAGGTGCTCCGCGAGCTCGCAGGACTCGACGATGCGGCGATCGACCGCCTCGAGGCCGACGGCGTGCTCTCGGCCCGACCCCCGCGGACCTGACCCTTGTCCGGCCGCCCGCGCGGCCGTAACCTCGGACCTGCACGCCCCACGGACGGGGCCCGACGCCAAGGAAGGCACCGATGCACGCTCCCTCGCTCCTGCGCGCCGCCCGGCTCGCTCTCGTCGCCCTGGTGGTCCTCGCCGCCGCGCTCGCCACCGCGATCGCGGTGACGCTCCTCGGTCGGCATCCCACGACCGCACTCGCCGCCGTCACCTCCGAGGTCTCGACCGACCCGACCGGGGCCACGGTCACGATCGACGCCCGCGGCACCTGGCGCGAGACGGGCGGGCGGGGTGGTCGTGGGCCGACCGGCGGGTGCCGCCGCGTCTGGGTCCGAGCGGTCGCGCCGGTGCACCTCGACCGGGGCGGCACGATGTGGAACGGGCGCCACCCCATGCCGTCGAAGCCGACGCCGGACTCGATCGCGTACCACGTGTACTGCGGCGGCGTGTACGTGACGAGCGTGTGGCTGAGGCCCTCGGCGTTCACCCCGGATCAGGGCACCGCGCGCGACCTCGCGCTCCGACTCGTCACGCGCCTGCCCTACCCGGCGCTCGGCATCGCGCTCGACCCGTCCGCGCGCGGCCTCGCGGGACTCGACTCGTACCTCGCGACCACCGGATTCACGGGGAGGATCGCTGACCGGGTGAGCGCGTTCGGCGCGACCGTCGAGGTCGAGGCGATCCCGACCACGATCACCTGGGACCCGGGCGACGGCACCGGCACCGTGCGCGTGCCGTTCACCGCGGCCACCCGCGGGCTGCTGGCCCACCGGTACGAACGACGGTCACCCGGGTACCCGGTCCGGGCGACCCTCGACCTCGCGGTGCGGTGGCGCACACCCGGTGGCGCCTGGCAGACCCTGCCCCCGATCGTCCGGCAGGCGTCGCGCGCCTACCCGGTCACCGCGGCACGCAGCGTGCTCGTGCCCTGAACTCCGGCCTCGTTCGGCCCGCGGCACGGCGGGTAGCCTCCCCGCCGTGCCGACGACCTTCGACCGCGCCCAGGCCCTCGCCCGTCTCGAGGCCGAGACCTTCGACGTCCTCGTGGTCGGCGGGGGGATCACCGGGGTCGGCGTGGCCCTCGACGCGGCCTCCCGGGGCCTGCGCACCGCCCTGGTCGAGCGGGACGACTTCTCGTCGGGCACATCCTCGAAGTCCTCGAAGCTCGCCCACGGCGGCCTGCGCTACCTGCAGCAGAAGGAGTTCGGGCTGGTCTACGAGGCGCTGTACGAGCGCACGATCATGCTGCGCAACGCCCCGCACCTCGTGCGCGAGCTGCCGTTCCTCATCCCGGTCCTCACCCGTGACGGGCTCATGAACCCGAAGATCGCACGGGCCCTCGGTTCGGCCCTGTGGCTCTACGACCTCACCGGCGGCGTCCGCAGCGGGAAGATCCACCGGCGCATCTCGAAGGCCCGAGCCCTCGAGCACATGCCGACGCTGCGCGAGTCCAACCTCGCGAGTGCGTACGTCTACTACGACGCGCAGGTCGACGACTCCCGCCTCACCCTCACCGTCGCCCGCACCGCGGCGGCCCACGGCGCCGCGGTCGCGAACCACACCGCCGTGGTCGACCTGCTCAAGGATGCGGCCGGCACGGTGCGTGGCGCCACCGTCGAGGCCGACGGACGGCAGTTCGACGTCCGGGCCCGCGCGGTCGTGAACGCAGCGGGTGTCTGGTCGGACTCGGTCCGGGCGATGGACGAGGGTGCCGACCCGCGCTCGATCCGACCGGCCAAGGGCATCCACATCACCGTGCCGTGGGAGAAGGTGCGCAACGACATCGCCACGATCGTGCCGGTGCCCAAGGACCGCCGGTCGATCTTCGTCGTGCCGTGGGGCGACTTCACCTACATCGGCACGACCGACACCGACTACGACGGCGACTCGGACGACCCGCAGTGCACCCCCGAGGACGTGCAGTACTGCCTCGACGCCATGAACCTCGCGATGAGCGAGCCCCTCACGCACGCCGACGTCACCGGGGTGTGGGCCGGGCTCCGGCCGCTCATCGCCGGCGGCAGCGTCGGCGACAAGACCAAGGACCTCTCCCGCAAGCACGGGGTGAGCACATCCCCCGGTGGCGTCACGACGATCACCGGCGGGAAGCTGACGACCTACCGCCGCATGGCGGCCGACACGGTCGACGCCGTGGCCGAGCGCCTCGACATGAGGACGCGGTCGCGCACCAAGAAGCTCCGGCTCCTCGGGGCCGAGGGCTCCCAGCCCGCCGATGAGCACCTCCAGAGCCGGTACGGATCGCTCGGCGCCGACGTGCTCACCCTCGCCCACTCGGACGCCGACCTCGCCGCCCCCCTCATCCCGGGCCTGCCCTACCTGCGGGCCGAGGCCGTCTACGCGATCCGCGAGGAGATGGCGGGCACCCTCGCCGATGTCCTCGAGCGCCGGACCCGGGCCCGCATCATCGCCCGGGATGCGAGCCTCGCCGCCGCGCCGGCGGTCGCGGCCCTCATGGCCCGCGAACTCGGATGGGACGACGACCGCACGCAGGCCGAGGTCGCGGCGTACACCGCGTCGATCGCCCACGAGCGCTCTGTCAGCGCCCTCCCGGCGTCCGCGGTCGACCTCGGCTTCGGGGCCTGAGCGACCCCGCACGGCCCGGCACGGATCCGGCGCCAGCCTCTAGGTTGGCGCCGTCCGTCGACCCGATCGACCCGAGAGGACCCGCGTGAGCCCGTCCGGTCAGCCCACTGCCCCCATCGCGATCGCCGGCGAACCGGCCGCGGTCACGAGCCACCTCACGGCCACGCGGGTCGAGATCACACCCGCACAGATCGATGCGCTGCTCGCCACCGGGGCGACCGTGAGCACCATGGACGGTGAGATCGTCGAGGCGAGCCGCGACTGGTGGCCCCTCGCCATGATCTGGGCGCTCGACGGTCAGGTCGGTGCACGGGCCGCCGCCATCGTGCGGCCCACCGACGCGGCCCAGGTCGCCGCCGTCCTGAGGGTCTGCGACGACGCCCGCATCCCCGTGACCGCGGCAGGGGGTCGCTCGGGCGTCTGCGGCGCGAGCGTGCCGGTGCACGGCGGCGTGCTGCTCGACATGACCGCGCTCGACGGCATCGTCGAGGTCGACCTCGATTCGATGCTCGTGCGCGTGCTGCCGGGCACCTTCGGCACCTGGTTCGAGGAGACCCTGCGCAACGACCACGGCGTGACCGCCGGGCACTGGCCGCAGTCGATCGACCTGTCCACGGTCGGCGGCTGGGTCGCCTGCCGCGGCGCGGGGCAGTACTCGACCCGGTACGGGAAGATCGAGGACATCGTCGCCGGCCTCGAGGTCGCGCTGGCCGACGGTCGCGTGATCCGCACCGGCGGCGCGCCGCGTGCCGCGGTCGGCCCCGACCTCACGCAGTTGTTCGTCGGATCCGAGGGCACGCTCGGCATCGTCACCGAGGTGACCCTGCGGCTCCACCCGGCCCCCGCCACCGAGCGGCGCGCGGCGTACTCGTTCGCCACGTTCGCCGACGGGCTCGAGGTCTGCCGGCGCATCATGCGCCGGGGTGCCCGCCCCGCGGTGCTGCGGCACTACGACGAGATCGAGGGCGACCGCTCCTACAAGACCGGCGACCGCCAGGTGCTGCTCGTCATGGACGAGGGCGACCCCGCGATCGTCGAGGCCACGATGCAGGTCGTCGAGGAGGAGGCCCGCGCGGTGGGCGGTGAGTCGCTCGACGTCGCGCTCGTCGAGCAGTGGATGGGTCACCGCAACGACGTGAGCGCGCTCGAGGCCCTCATCACCCGCGGCTACGTCGTCGACACGATGGAGATCTCCGCACCGTGGGGCGCGTGCGCCGACATCTATGCGGCCGCGACCGCAGCGATCCGAGGGGTCGAGGGCACGATGGTCGCCAGCGCCCACCAGTCCCACTCGTACCCGGACGGCGCGTGCCTCTACTTCACCTTCGCCGGCAACCCGCCGGCCGAGGGGCGCGAGGCCTACTACCGCGCCGCGTGGGATGCGGGTCAGCGGGCGGTGCTCGCGAACGGCGGTGCGCTGTCGCACCACCACGGCGTCGGCCTCAACCGGTCGCGCTTCATCGCCGAGGCGCTCGGCACCGCACACGGCGTGCTCGTCGACGTGAAGCGTGCCCTCGACCCCAACGGCATCCTCAACCCCGGCAAGCTCGGCCTCCCCGACCCGTGGGGCGGGCCGGCGTGGCCGTGAGCCCTCGGTCGTGAGCGCCATCCTCGTCGTCGACGTCGGCACCTCCTCGGTGCGCGCGAGCATCGTGCGCGACGACGCGAGCGTGTCCCATGAGACCGCACGCCCGCTGCTGCCCGACTCCCCCGCCCCGAGCATGGTGGAGTTCGACGCGGCCCGCCTCGCGAGCACCGCGCTGGAGGTGGCCCGGACCACGCTCGCCGCACACGGACCCGTCGACGGCGTCGCCATCACGAACCAGCGGGCCTCCACCGTCGTCTGGGATCGCAGCACCGGCGAACCGGTCGGGCCCGGCATCGGTTGGCAGGACCTGCGCACCGTGTTCACCTGTCTCGAACTCCAGGCTCAGGGCCTGCGCTTCGCCCCGAACCAGTCGGCCACGAAGTTCTCGTGGGCGCTCGACGCCTACGACGCGGACCGCTCCCGCGACCTCTGCCTCGGCACCGTCGACTCGTGGATCGCCTGGACGCTCTCGGGGGGCCGCCTGCACGTCACCGATCCGTCCAATGCTGCGGTGACCGGCCTCACCGCGCCCGGCGCCCACGGGTGGAACGATCTCCCGCTCGACGCGTTGCGCATCGATGCGTCGAGCCTGCCCTCGATCGTCGACTCCTGCGGCCCCATCGGGACCGCGGATGCGCTCGATGGCGCACCGCCGATCGTGGCGCTCGCAGGGGACCAGCAGGCCTCGATGCTCGGGCAGGGCTGCGTGCACCCCGGCCTCGCCAAGATCACCTTCGGCACCGGCGGCATGCTCGACGCGTGCACCGGCACCGCTCCACCGGCGACGGAGGCACGGAGCGCGGCCGGCACGTTCCCGATCATCGGGTGGCGCCACGCCGGCACCACGACCTGGGGGGTCGAGGCGATCATGCTCTCGGCCGGCACCAACGTCGAGTGGCTGGTCACCGACCTCGGCATCCTCGAGTCCGCCGAGCAGAGCCACGAGATCGCCTCGCTCTGTTCGACCGCCGACGGCGTCGTGTACGTGCCGGCCCTGATGGGGCTCGGGACCCCCTATTGGGACTACGGCGCACGCGGCACGCTGCTCGGGCTCACCCGCGGGTCGGGTCGACCCCAGATCACGCGGGCTGTCCTCGAGGGTGTCGC
>JALRDW010000101.1 GCA_023262065.1 Acidimicrobiia bacterium
CGGTCCGGGTGGCGATGACGGCGGGTGCGTCCCGCCGCGACGCGGCGACGGCCGTGGCCCGGGACCACGGGGTGGCACGCCGGCGGGTCTACGAGTTGGCGCTCGGGGCCGATCGCTGACGCGTCGCCCGGGGTTCAGGCGGTGGGACGGGGCTGGCCCTCGCTGAGCCGGATCACGCAGGGCTCGCACACCAGGCGGTCGGCGAAGTCGCGCAGACCCTCGACGCCACCGCAGAACGTGCAGCCGCGGTGGACCTTCCGCAGCACGACGTGACCGTCCTCGACCGCGACGTCGACGAGGTCTCCCACGTCGATGCCGAGAGAGCGACGGACCTCGACCGGGAGCACGACGCGCCCCAGGCCGTCGACCTTCCGGGTCACTCCACTCGCACCCACCGGGTCCTCCCATCGCGGATCGGGCTCCACCGGGTCCGCGCCCCGCCGGTTCCGATCGGTGGACGGGCGTGGGCGGCCGACGGTCGAACGGTAGCGTAGGCCTGTGGCCCAGCCGTTCTACGTGACGACGCCGATCTACTACGTGAACGACGTGCCGCACATCGGCCACGCGTACACCACGGTCGCGGCCGACACCCTCGCCCGGTGGCGGCGGCTGCTGGGTGACGATGTGGTGTTCCTCACGGGGACCGACGAGCACGGCCTCAAGGTCGCCCAGTCCGCCGAGGCGCACGGCGTCAGCCCGCAGGAGTGGGCCGACCGGACGAGCCAGCGGTTCCGCGAGTGCTGGGAGCTCCTCGACGTCACGAACACCGACTTCATCCGCACGACCGAGACGCGGCACCGGGTCGCGGTGCAGGACTTCCTCCAGCGGGTGTACGACAACGGGCACATCGAGCTCGACGTGTACGAGGGCCTCTACTGCGTGCCGTGCGAGGCGTACTACACCGAGGACGAGTTGGTGGACGGCGACTGCCCCGAGCACGGTCGCCCGGTCGAGCGGGTACGGGAGGAGAACTACTTCTTCCGGCTCTCGCGGTTCGAGCAGCCGTTGCTGGAGTACTTCGCGGCCCATCCCGACGCGGTGCAGCCCGAATCCCGACGCAACGAGGTCCTCGGGTTCATCCGGCAGGGTCTGCGCGACTTCTCGATGAGTCGGACCTCGATCACCTGGGGCATCCCGCTGCCGTGGGATCCTGCGCACGTCACCTACGTGTGGTTCGACGCGCTGTTCAACTACTGCACCGCGGTGGGTTACGGCGCCGACCCCGAGCGGTTCGACCGGTTCTGGCCCGCCGACTACCACCTCATCGGCAAGGACATCCTCCGGTTCCATGCGGTGTTCTGGCCCGCGATGCTCATGGCCGCAGGGATGGAACCGGCGCGCCACGTGTTCGCCCACGGGTTCCTCATGGTCGGGGGGGAACGGATGTCCAAGACCCGCCTCAACCAGATCGCCCCGGCCGAGCTCGTGGAGACCTTCGGCAGCGACGGGTTCCGGTACCACTTCCTCGTGGACCAGCGGTTCGGCCCCGACGGCGACTTCTCCTTCGAGCAGATGGTCACGCGCTACAACGCGGACCTCGCGAACAACTTCGGCAACCTCGCGAGCCGCGTGCTCAACATGGCCGTGTCCTACTGCGACGGGACGACACCCGACACCCGCGAGGACGGGCCGCTCGTCGCCGCGTCGGCCCGCGCGCTCGAGGGCCTGGAGGCCGGCATGGCGGCGCTCGATTTCGCCGCAGGGTTCGGAGCGGTCTGGGAGTTCATCGGGGCGACGAACGCCTTCATCGAGGATCGTCAGCCCTGGGCCCTCAACAAGGCCGGCGACACGGCCGGGGCGGCCGCAGTGCTCGGGGACTGCCTCGAGGCGTTGCGGA
>JALRDW010000135.1 GCA_023262065.1 Acidimicrobiia bacterium
ATCGAGAAGGACCCCGCGGCGGCGGCCCGTGCCGTGGACGCCATTGAGACATCTATCGAGCTGCTCGAATACTCGCCCTTTTCCTGCCGCAAGGCCTGGCCGGGTGACCGGCCCCTGCTGCGCGAACTCGTGATCCCGTTCCATCTCGAGTCGGATGCGGATGAGGAGGTCGTCGAAGTCGATGAGGTCGCGCCGATGCTTCTCGGTCTCGTACCGCTCGTAGATCGACGCGATGCGTTCGACCTGGGGGACCTCGCGGGCCGAGGCGGCGACCGCCTCGAGGTACCGGGGCGGCGCGATGAGGCGGGCCTTGGCCCACTCGATCTCCGCGGCGACGTCCGGGATGCGGAGCCGGTCGCCGTCGCGCCGGCCGAGCAGCGGGCCGATGATGCGCGCCTTGGAAGCCAGGACCGTGGGCATGACCGTGCCGCGGTCGGCGGCCCGCCGGCGCAGCTGTGCGAGCGCGATCGAGTGGAAGGTGCCGGCGGCGACCCCCTCGGTGACGCCGAGGCGGGCGAGCCGCTCGCGCAGCTCGGCCGCGGCCTTGCGGGTGAAGGTGAGGGCGAGGACCCGCCCCGGTGCGATCGCGCCGGTGACGGACTGCCAGGCGATGCGATGGGTGAGCACCCGCGTCTTGCCCGAGCCGGCTCCCGCGTGGATGGCGAGGGGGCGGGCCTCGGTGGTGACCGCCTCGCGCTGTGAGGGATCGAGCCCCTCGAGGAGTGCGTCGGCGTCCATGGGTGGCGACCCTACCGGCGGCCCCGGACACCGCCCGCAGGCCCCCGGAGACGGGAACGGCCCCGAGTAGCCTCCGCCGCTCTCGCGACGCCGGTCTCCTCGGGGCCCGCTCCGCACTGCGAGCGTCGGCGCCGGTCTCGACGCCTCCGGGCTCTCGCCCCTCGGCTCCACCGTCGCTCCGAGCGGGTGCTCGCCCGACCCGAGGGTCCGGCCTCTCCCGCCCGCACTCGCAGGCCCGGTCGTCCCTCGGTCCCCGCCGCCTCCGCCTCCGGGTCGCCCCGACGCTTCCGCTGCGGATCAACCCTCGGGTCATCCGGCACCTCGCAACCTACGGAACCCGGTGTCGGGCGTCAACCGATTTCTCGTCGTGGCCGTGCGGCGGGTGCGGGTGCGCGCGATGCGCGCGCCCCACCGCTGCGGAGCGCGCGCGGTGGCTAGGGTCGGGAGCCGTGGTGCACGCAGGACGCTGGCGGAACTGGGGTCGGAACCAGGAGTGCGTGCCCGTGGCCGTCGACGCCCCGACGAGCGTGCTCGAACTGCGCGAGGTGCTCGGCTCGGCGGCCCGTTCGGGCCAGACCGTCCGGGTCGCGGCCACCGGCCACTCGTTCAGCGACATCGTCTGCACGGACAGCCGGATGCTGCGCCTCGAGGCGCTCGACCGGATCGTGGAGGTCGATCGCGAGGCGATGACCGCGACGGTGGAGGCGGGGATCCGTCTCTTCACCCTCAACGATGAACTCGGCCGGCGGGGTCTGGCCCTGTCCAACCTCGGTGACATCGACCAGCAGACCCTCGCCGGGGCGCTGTCGACGGGCACCCACGGGACCGCCGTGCGGTTCGGGCCGATCGCGTCGGCCGTCATCGGTCTCGAGCTGGTCACGGCATCGGGCGAGGTCATCACCTGTTCGGCCTCCGAGGAGCCTGAGATCTTCGCCTGCGCCCGCGTGGGGCTCGGGGCGCTCGGGGTCATCACGAAGGTCACCCTGCAGTGCGAGCCGGCGTTCCGCATGCACACGATCGAGGAGCCCTTCGCCTTCGACGAGGCCCTCACCGACTGGCCGGCGACCATCGCGGAGCACGACCACGTGGATGCGTACTGGTTCCCGCACTCGGACGTCATCACGGTGAAGCGGTCGAACCGCACGGACCGCCCGATCCGGGTCAAGAGCCGCTACAAGCAGTGGCGCGACGACGTGCTCATCGGCAACTACGCGTTCGGCGCGCTCGCGGCGTACGGGCGGCGTCGGCCCTCGCAGGTGCCGGCGGTGGCCCGAAGGGTGGCGAGCGGCATGGGTCGGGTCGAGAAGGTCGACGTGTCGTACCGGGTGTTCTGCACGCCGCGCCTCATCCGGTTCGTGGAGATGGAGTACGCGCTGCCCCGGGCCGAGATGGCGGCGACGCTGCGCCGGATCCGGGAACTCATCGAGACCGAGCGACTGCAGGTCGACTTCCCGGTCGAGATCCGCGCACTGCCGGCGGATGACATCCCGATGTCGATGGCGCACGGACGCGAGACCGCGTTCCTCGCCGTGCACGTCTCGACGGGCACGCCGTACGAGCGGTACTTCCGCGGGGTCGAGGCGATCATGGACGAGGTCGCCGGTCGACCGCACTGGGGCAAGATGCACTACCAGACCGCGGAGACGCTCGCCCCGCGCTACACCGAGTGGGATCGGTTCCAGGCCGTGCGCGCCACCCTCGACCCCCACGGCCGCTTCCGCAACGCGTACACCGACCGCGTGCTCGGGCCCATCGGGTGATGGGGCCGTTCGCGCCGGCCCGGGTGCGCGGGGTGTGTGGCGTGCTCGGGCCCATCGGGCCGTAGGATCCGAGCCCATGGCGTACCCGGAGCACCTCATCCACGATGGCGAGCACGTCGCCCTCGACCTGAATCCGCACTGGTGGTACTTCATCCAGCACATCATGGTGGGGTTCGGGATCCTCGGCCTGATGTTCATCGCGGCTTGGCTGGACATCCGCGTCATCAAGGATGCCCTCGACTTCATCATCGGCGTCGGTCTGCTCCTCTGGGCCGTCTGGCTGGGCGTCCGCTTCATGGCCTGGCGTCGCACCTACTTCGTGGTCACCGACCGCCGGGTCATCTTCCGGACCGGGTTCATCTCGAAGCGGGGGGTCGAGATCCCGCTCGACCGCATCACGAACATCGACTTCCAGCAGGGTCCCATCGAGCGCATGATCGGCGCCGGTGACCTCGACATCCAGTCCGCCGGTCGCGACGGTTCTTCGCACTTCGAGGACGTGCGCCACCCGGATGCGGTGCAGCAGGAGATCTACCACCAGATCGAGAACCGTGAGCAGCATCGCTCGGATCGCAACGCGTCCGCGATCGCGACGGCGATGGGCGGGCAGGTCGCGACGGGGGCGACCGGCGATCCGGCGGAGCAGCTGCGTCGGCTCGCCGCACTGCGCGACGAGGGCCTCATCACGGCCGAGGAGTTCGAGGCCAAGAAGGCCGATCTCCTCGACCGCATGTAGCGGCGATCAACGCAGGCGTCGCGCCTCCCAGTCGAAGGTCACGGTCAGGTCGCGTCCGTCACGGCGGGTCCGCCACTCGCGGGCGAGGTCGGTGGGGCGGCTGAACGCCTCCTCGACGCCGCAGTCGTCCGGGTGCTCGAACAGGTCGACGACCCGCACCGCCTCGCCCCAACCCCACGACGCGAACCTCGGGTCCGCGAGCACCACGCGATCGGCCGGGGTGAGGGCGTCGAGATCGTCGGCGAGGAAGCAGGGTCCGCCGCACAATGCGGCCAGCGCTGCGAGGACGCGGGCCTCGTCGGCCGAGTATCCGGCCGGGTCGGCACCATCGCCACCCCAGGCCATGACGACGTCGGGGTCGCAGTCGAACCACCGCCGGTGGAGGCTCGAGCGGGCGGCCACGTTGCGAGCCTGGGCGAGGACGCCGAGGTAGCCGGTCCAGTCGGGCGCGGGGTGCCCGAACTCCATGTGCACGCGGGGCATGGCGGTGTCGTGGCCGATGCGGTTGCCGTGGCAGCGCCCGACCGCGGGCAGCAGGGGCATGCCGCACCCGAGCACGTAGCGATCCTCGCCGAACCCTTCGATGAACGCAGCGAGGCCGCGTCGCAGCGCCTCGGTACCGGTGACGGTGGGGTCGTGACGCACGCCGGTCTGCGCGGCGAAGTAGAGGAAGTCGAGCTTGACCATCTCGAAGCCCCAGGCGCGCACCTGCGCGCCGAGGCCACGGAGGAAGTCGATGACCTCGGGGTGCGTCGCGTCGAGGGCCCAACGATCGTGCCGGGCCTCGCGCTGGGGCGCGCCGGTGGTCGCCTCGGCGATGCACCACTCCGGGTGCTCGGTGCCCAGCCCCGGGGCATCGGGCACCACCATGAACGGCGCGAGCCAGAGGCCGGCCCGACACCCGCGGTCGGCGAGGGCGCGCACGACCTCGCCCATGTCCTCGGGCCAGCGCTCGTTCGCCCACCACCCGCCGTAGCAGCGCTGCCACCCGTCGTCGATCTGTACGAGATCGAACCGCGGATCGGCGACGAGCCCGCGCAGTGCGGTCGCATTGGCGAGGACGTGGGCGGGTTCGACGGTGAGTCCGAAGTGGTACCAGGACTCCCAGCCGAGGATGGGTGCGCCCGACCAGTGGCGCGCCGACATCGCGGTGCCGGTGGCGGAGGCGTCGGCCTCGATGACGTCGAGCGGGTCGGCCCCGGACGCGAACGCGATCGGTTCGCTCGTGATCGTCGTGCCGGCCGGCACGACGAGGCCGAGGTCCTCGGGCGCGCCGGGCGTGTACCCCCAGGTCCCCTCGATCGCGGGCAGCGGCGGCGCGCCGGCGCAGTCGATGCGGATCTCGCCGGCGTCCCACTCGATCGAGGTGACGAAGCGCTCGGCTCGCCGGGCGGTGACGGTGAGGGCGCCGCGCGGCCCGGCGAACGCACTGCGCCAGAACGAGCGACCCGGCACCTCGGCCCGGCGCACCCCGGCCCAGGCCCACGAGTCGTACCCCTCGACGAGACGGGTCGTGGCGTCGAGGTCGGAGGGTCCCTCGATGCGGAATCGGTCGACGACCTCGTCCAACGGAGCGGTGTAGGTGAGTGTGGCCACGACCCCACCGGCGATCGCATCCTCGAATGCGAGTTCGAGCCCCGGCGCACCGTCGAGCCCCCCGGCGCGGGCCGTGGTGCCGTCGAGGTGCCACGGGCCGGGCACCGGTTCGACGAAGCCGCCCACCGCGATGGAGGCGCGCAGCGGACCGACCTGCAGTCCCGTGGACGGCCATGCGATCGACCAGGAGCCGTCGTCGTGGAGGGTGACGTGGGCCAGGGGGGAGGAGAGTGCGGGCATCGGGAGGCCTCTCAGCAGGGAGCCGCGCCGGACGCGGCCCGCACGACGAAGGATCGGGGGGTGTGGCCGGTCGCGACCGCGTAGCGCGCTGCGGCTCGGTCCGCGATCCCGGCGACCCCGTCCCGAGGTGCGATCGCGACGACGCAGCCGCCGAACCCGGCTCCGGTGATGCGCGCACCGTACGCGCCGGCTGCGACGAGTTCGTCGACGAGCACATCGATCGCCGGGAGCGACACGCCGAAGTCGTCCCGCAGCGACGCGTGACCGTCGAGCAGGATGCGGCCGAGTGCGCCGGGATCGCCGGCCCGCAGCGCGGCGACGAACGCATCGACCCGCGCGATCTCGGCGACGACGTGGCGTGCGAACGGGTCCCCGGCGACCTGCTCGGGGCTCGCGTCGCGCAGGGAAGCGAGCCCGAGGCTCCGGGCCGCCTCCTCGCACGCCGATCGGCGCTGTGCGTACTCGCTGCCCGCGAGGGTGCGCTCGATCCCGGAGTGGACGACGAGGATCGCGAGCTCGTCGGGGATCGCGACGGCGTCGACGGTCAGGTCCCGGCAGTCGATGCGCAGGGCGTGGTCGGCCACCCCGAGTGCGGAGGCCAACTGGTCCATCGTGCCGACCGGCACCCCCGTGGCCGCGACCTCGACCTCACGGGCTGCGAGCGCCAGGGTTCGCCGGTCCGGGTCGAGACCACCGGCGGTGCAGTGGGCGAGGACGAGGGCGACGCTGAGCGCCGCACTCGACGAGAGGCCGCCGCCGGGTGGCACGGTCGAGGTGACGGCGAGGTCGAGCGCGACCGGTGCGGCGCCCAGCTCGACGGCGGCCCGGGCCGCGGCCGGGACGAACGCACCCCAGGTCGGCCCCGTCCGCTCGCCGTCCGCTGCGGTGTCGACGCGGCCCGGCAGTTCGAGCGAGCGTGCGGTGGTCCGCCCGTCGGAGCGGGACCGCCACGCGACGATCGTGTCCCGGTCGATCGCCATCGGCAGGACGAGGCCGTCGTTGTAGTCGACGTGCTCGCCGATGAGGTTGACGCGCCCGGGGGCCCGCACGGCGGCGAGCGATCCGACCGGCGCGTCGAGCGCGTCGGCGAGGGCGACGAGGCGGTCGGCGCGGCTCGGATCGGGCACGGCGCAGGAGCCTACGCAGGGCCGGTCGCGTCGCTCAGGCGCCGCGTAGGTGGGCTGCGGCCGTCTCGGGCGTGACCGGGTTCTGCAGGGTCCCGGTGCCGACCTCCGCAGCGGCGACGTACCGGGCGACCCCGGCCGCCCGCAGCGGCGGGGCGAAGTGGAGGTGGAGGTGGTTGCCCGGGGCGGGGCCGGCCGGGTCGGTCTCCTGGTGGATCCACATCATGTACGGGAAGGGTGCATCGAAGAGCCGGTCGTAGCGGCCCACCACGTCGATGAGGGCGGCGGCGAGACCGTCGCGCGCCCGGTCGTCGAGATCGGAGAGCGATCCGACGTGCATGCGCGGCGCGAGGAGGAGCGCGTACGGGTACGCCGCGGCGTACGGCACGCCGGCGACCCACTCGCCGCCGTCGTGCACGACCCGGCTGCCGTCGGCGACCTCGGACGGCAGGCCGGTGCAGATCGCACACCCGTGGGTGGCCGCCACCTCGGCCTCCCGACGCTGCACCGGGGTGACGAGGCCCAAGCCGTAGATCTGCCCGTGGGGGTGCGGGATCGTCGCGCCGACCTCGGCCCCGCGGTTCTCGAACACGAGCACCGTGCGCACCTCGGGTCGCGCGAGGAGGGTCGCGGTCCGCTCGGCCCAGAGGTCCACGACCCGTCGCACCCCGGCCGGGCCGATGGTGGCGAGCGAGCCGTCGTGCTCGGGCGAGTAGAGCACCACCTCGGCGGCGCCCACCCCGGGGGCGTGGGTGGTACCGGCGGCCGCGAGGCCGTCGAGGTCGACCGGGTCGCCGGGCGCGAGCGCGGGCCAACGGTTCGGGAACGCGAACGCGTCGTAGGCCACGGGGGCCTCGAGGCCACCCGGGCAGAACGGGCAGTCCGAGGTGGGCAGGTTCGGGCGGCCCTGCCGGTTGCCGACGACGAGGACCCACTCGCGGGTGAGCGGGTCGAGGCGGTACTCGGGGCCCGGGGCTGCGTCGGTCATGCGAAGGCGGGGAGGATCCGGTCGGCGAAGAACTCGAGGCCGTCGCGGTCGAAGGGCGCTCGCAGCGTGAGGTTCACCTGCTGGGCACCGGCGTCGCGGTACTCGCCGACCCGGTCGATCATCTCCTGCTCGCCGCCCATGAGCACGCCGGGCCGCGCGCCCTCGGCGATCGCGCCGAACTGCGCGCGGAGGTCCTCCTCACTGCGGGCGAGGCCGACGTTCACGGTGCGCAGGATGTCCGCGGGTTCCCGACCGAGGCGCGCGCAGTGGTCGTCGAGCACCCGACACTTGTGGGCGAAGGTCGCGGGCGCGACGTACGGGATGTTCCAGCCGTCGGCGTGCTGGGCGGCCACCCGGAGCGTGACCTGCTCGCCGCCGCCGCCGACCCAGATCGGCAGGCGGGTCTGCACCGGCTTCGGAACGCAACGCGCCTCGGTGAGGGTGAAGAACTCGCCGTCGAAGTCGGCGACCTCCTCGGTGAGGAGCAGTCGGATGCAGATGAGGGACTCCTCCATCATCCGCAGTCGCTCGCCGGTGGAGCCGAAGGGGATGCCGTAGGCGCGGTACTCCCGCTGCAGCCACCCGCCCCCGATCCCCAGGGTCACCCGACCCTCGGCGAGTTGGTCGAGCGTGGCCATGGCGTTCGCCAGCACCGCTGGGTGCCGGAACCCGGCGGAGTAGACGAGGCTGCCGCAGCGGACCCGCGAGGTGGTCGCGGCGAGCGCGGCGTGCGAGACGACCGACTCGAGGCCGTCGGGATCGCTCGTGCCGTCGGCCGCGTAGAAGTGGTCCCAGATCGAGACCCAGTCGAACCCGAGGGTCTCGATCCGTCGCCACAGGTCGGTGAGCTCCGCGATGGAGGTCCGCTGCAGTCCGGTGTGCACGCCGAAGATCATGGGGTCACCTCGGGGAGGACGTGGGTGGCGATGAGATCGAGGTGGTCGAGGTCGTCGAGGTCGAGCACCTGGAGGTAGACGCGCTGCGCGCCGGCGGACCGGTAGGCCTCGATCCTCGCGACCACCTCGTCCGGGGTGCCTGCGAGCCCGTACTGGCGCAGGCCGGCCGGATCGTGGCCGGCTGCGATGGCCCGGCGGTCGACCTCCGCCCCGTCCTCCCCGCACGCGACGCAGAGCGCGACGCTGCGCTGCATGGTGACCGGATCGCGGTCGATCGACTGGCACGCGGCGTCGACCCGGGCGAGCGCGGCGGCGAAGGTGTCGAGGTCGGCGAACGGGAGGTTGAACTCCGCGGCGTGGCGGGCTGCGAGCATCGGGGTGCGGCGTGCCCCGAACCCGCCCACGATGATCGGCGGGTGCGGGCGCTGCACCGGCTTCGGGAGCGCGGGGGAGTCCGCCACCGTGTGGTGCGCGCCGGCGTACGAGAAGCGCTCGCCGACCGGGGTCGACCACAGCCCGGTCACGATCGCGAGCTGTTCCTCGAGGTCGTCGAAGCGCGCCCCCATCGGCGGGAACGGGATGCCGTAGGCGGTGTGCTCCGTGTCGTACCACCCGGTGCCGAGGCCGAGTTCGACCCGGCCGCCGCTCATCGCGTCCACCTGGGCGACGGTGATGGCGAGCACCCCCGGGCGCCGGAAGGTGACGGGGGTGACGAGGGTGCCGAGGCGGATCCGGGAGGTCTCGCGGGCGAGAGCGGCGAGCGTGATCCAGGCGTCCGAGCCGCCGGGGCCCGGGTCACGGTCCCCCATGAGCAGGTAGTGGTCGCTGCGGAAGAACGCGTCGAACCCGAGGTCCTCGGTGCGCCGGGCCACGGCGAGCAGCTGGTCGTGGGTGGCCCCCTGCTGGGGCTCGGTGAAGATGCGCAGCAGCATGCGCGCACCCTAACGGAAGGGGTGGTCGACGAGGCCGGCCGCCTAGGGTGATCCGATGCTCTCGGTGCAGGCGTGGCCGGATCTGCGGGACCCCGTGCTCGTCGTCGCGATGACGGGATGGGTCGACGCGGGACTCGCCGGGTCGAGCGCGGCGCAGGAGATCGTCGACGGCATGAGCGCGCCGCGTCGGTTCGCCACCTACGACCTCGGCGACACCGCCGACCTGCGCACGACGCGGCCCATCGCCCGGCTCGACGAGGGCATGACGCGCCGCATCGAGTGGCCGACGCTCTCGTTCGTCGCCGGCCGGGCGGCACGGGACGTCGTCGTGCTCACCGGTCCCGAGCCCTGCGTGCAGTGGCAGCGGGTCACGGAGGACATCGTCGGTGTGGCCGAGCAGCTCGAGGTGCGCACCACGTTCACGCTCGGGGCGATGCCGGCGGCGGTGAGTCACCGGCGCCCGGTGCCGGTGCTCGCCACTGCGACCTCCCGCGCCCTCGCTCAGGAGGTGGGTGCGCTGCGGGGCGACTACCACGGGCCGACCGGGCTGCAGAGCGTCCTCCAGGTCGCGCTCGGCGAGGCCGGGATCGACGCCGTCGGCCTGTGGGCCCAGGTGCCGCACTACGTCTCCGGCACGCCGTCACCCCCGGCGACGCGCGCGCTGCTCGAGCGACTGCGCGACCTCGCATCGATCGCCGTCGACCTGCGCGACCTCGATCGGCGGGTCGAGCAGTACCTCGTGCAGGTGGAGGCGGGTCTGGCCGAACGGCCCGACGTGGCCGAGATGGTCGCCGCGATCGACGAGGAGGAGGAGGAGATCTCGGGCGACGCGCTCGCCAGCGAGATCGAGCGCTTCCTGCGCAGCGAACCCGAAGGGGACGACCCCGATCGCTAGCCTCGCCCGTGCGCCGATGAGTCCCCCGAGCAGAGGAGCGCGCCCGTGAGCGTCGCCAAGGTCAACGCCATCACCGTGCCCGCCGAACGGGCCGAGGAGTTCCTGGCCCGGTTCGCGGCCCGGGCCGGGTCCGTCGCCACGATGCCGGGCTTCGAGGCGTTCGAACTCCTGCAGCCGAACGACGGTCGGGATGTCTACCTCGTGGTCACGCGCTGGGCCTCCGAGGAGGACTTCCAGGCGTGGTTGGCGAGTCCGGCGTTCGCGCACGGCCACCGGCCGCACGGCTCGGACTCCGGTCCGGTGTCGTCGCACTCCGAACTGTGGTCCTTCGACGTGGCCCAGCAGGAGGCCCCGCGTCCGGCCTGACGCCCGGGTCGACGGACCGACGGGTCAGTCCTGCTCGGGTCGGCGGCGCTGCGAGGCGGCGACGAACCAGGCCCCCGCCGACAGCGAACCGAGACCGAGCAGGCCGACGAGCAGCGAACCGCCGGTCACGGCCAGACCGGACCCGCCCCCGGTCGAGCGCTCGGCCTGCTCGCCGAGCACCTCGGCGGTGAGCGTCGTACCCGAGGAGGTGGGTGTCGTGGTCGAGGTCGTCGCCGACGATCCGCCCGCGGACTTCATAGCCATAGCGGGTCTGGCGAATGACACGAATATCGGTCACATCGGCGCGGCCATGCCAGGGACCTAACAAAGCGTCAGTGGCACGAAGCTGAACCCGCTCGTTAACTTCCG
>JALRDW010000143.1 GCA_023262065.1 Acidimicrobiia bacterium
CGGTCCGGGAGTCCGGGCTCTGGAACGTCAACCATGTGGATGAGCCGCCCCAGAGCGCCTTCCTGGACGCGATGGAGCGGCACCTCGCCCGAGCCCGACGCTCCTGAGCCCCACGGGATCGCGGGCCGGTCGCCAGACCGCGTTCCGGAATCGGCGGATCCGTGTTCCAGCCCCCTCAACCGGATCCAGACGGGTGCTGGGCGGGAGGGGTTTCACGCCATCCCCACGAGGGCGGGGATGACGCAGAACGTGCCGTGAAACTCGGGTGAGGGCGGTGTTCCGGTCGCTGGAGACGGTACTCGCGGCCCGCTGAGGCACGGTTCCCATGCCCCTGGCGTTGTGCTGCCGAGCACCTTGTGGGCGGGCCGGGCCATCGGTAGGTTGCGCTGAGGTTCAGCGAGGAGTCGTGGGGGTTCGACATGGTCGTTTCCGAGGTGTGCCGACGCGAATCGGGTGCAGGGACGTGCGCGTGCTGCGGTCGCCGAGGTCAGTGGCGTACTCGGTGGGCTGCGTTGGGTGCCGGTCTGGCCGTGGTCGTGGGGTCGGGTGGCATCGCGTTGTCGGGAGCCACGAACGCCGAGGTGACGCCCTCGCAGACCGTGATCTCGCCCTGCCGGATCATGGACACGCGCTCCGGAGCGTCCAACGTCGGTCCTCGGTCGACGCCAATGGGGACCGGGGAGACCTATTCGATCCAGGTCACGGGCACCAATGGTGATTGCTCGATCCCGGACGGTACGAGCGGCGTCGCCATGAACGTCACCATCGTGGGACCCGGTGCGGCGGGCTTCCTGACGGTGTTCCCGGGACCGACCCGTCCGACGGCGTCGAACCTCAACTACGTCGCAGGTCAAGCACCGACGCCCAACCTCGTGCAGGTGGCGCTGAACGCATCCGGCCAGGTGTCCTTCTTCGCATCGGGTGGACCTGTACACGTGATCGCGGACGTCGCCGGCTACACGACGGCTGCGCGATTGACGAGCGCTCAGTTGGCACAGAATCGTTGGGATCGTGACCTCGGCAAGCCGGCATCGGTCGGGGTTGGACTCTTCCCGACCGGGGTCGCATTCGACGGGACCTACGTGTGGGTTGCGAACGTCGGTTCCGATTCCGTGACCCGCATCAATCCGAACACAAATTCCTCTGTGGGATCGGCGATCGCTGTGGGTGATCAGCCCAGCGGGATGGCTTTCGATGGGACGAGCATGTGGGTGACCAACAGTGGGACCGACTCGGTCTCCCGCATCAATGCCACGACGGGGCTCGTCACCGGCACCTTCCCCGTCGGTGACTACCCGCAGGGCGTCGTGTACGACGGTACGAACATCTGGATTGCGAACCGGAACTCGAGCACGATCGTGCGAGTCAATCCGGTCTCCGGTGTGGTGACCGGGACCGTCGCGGTCGGTAGTGCGCCGCGAGGCGTGGCGTTCGACGGTGGAACCCTCTGGGTCGCGAACGCCGGTGCCAGCTCCGTCTCGCGGGTCAACCCGGCGACCGCCACCGTCATCGGTTCGGCGATCCCGGTGGACGACGCGCCGGAGTTCCTCGCCTTCGATGGTGAACTCATCTGGGTCACGAACTCGTCGGTGGGAACGGTGACCCGTATCCGTGCGACCTCGGCCGCCGTCGTCGGCGCTCCGATCTCGGTCGGATCCGTGGACGCATCGCCAACGGGGATCGCGTTCGACGGTTCGAGCATCTGGGTCGCCAACTCGAACGACGGCACACTCACCCGTGTGAATGCGACGACGGGGACCGTCACGGGCACGATTCCTGCGGGCACGCCCTCGCAGGTGGTCTTCGACGGCACGAGCATCTGGGTGACGGACACGAACTCGAGCAGGGTCAGGAAGTTCCGAACCGGTTGATGCGACCGATGACGGTGGAGTTCGGGCCGGCCTCCCTCCCTGCGTCGGTACGCTCGGGTCATGCGCATCCCGGTGTCCCGACCCGTGCCCGGCACTCCGCCGGACGAGGTCGTCGCCGCGTTCGGCATCGCCTCCGTCGGTTCGCCGTTGCGGCCCTCGGGTGAGGATGCGGAGAACTGGACCGCGGAACGGGCCGACGGGACCCGGGTGGTGCTGCGGTTCGAACGGTACGGGGGCCGACCGTTCGACGCGATCATCGGATTGAGCCGCCGCCTCGTGGCGTCCGGCGTCCGGAGTGTGGAGCCCCTGGCAGCGGTCGACGGAGTCGACGTCGTCCGGCACACGAGCGGGGACTGGACCTGTTGGCGGCGGATCGACGGCGAGCCGGTCGACCCCACGGTCGATGCGGCCCGGTCGGCCGGTGCTCTCCTCGTCGACATCCACGCGGTCGACCCCGGTGGCCCGGGGCCCGAGCCATGGGCATTGCGGTGGCTCGACGCGCTCGGGGAGCGGGACCCGGCTGCGGCGCAGCGGCTCGCCGACCTCCGGGGCCCGGCGCGCATCTGCCATGGGGACCTGCACGCGGCGAACTGCCTGCAGGTCGGTGGCGTCCTCTGGGCGGTCGACCTGATGGACGCGGGCGTGGCCGATCCGGCCCTCGACTGCGCCATCGCCGCGGCGTACTGGGGTGCGAGCGGCGGGCCGGCGGTGCCGCAGGCGTTCCTCGCGGGCTACTCGGCGCGCCGCGGGGTCGACGTCGGGTGCTCGCCCGCGCTCGTCGCGGACGCGGCCGCGCTCCTCCTGCTCCGGGACGGCGCGCTCGGCGACCCCGATGCGGAACTGCTCGCGGAGTTCCTCACGGTCTGGGACTCCGAGCGGCCGGCCTGAGCCGGGTCCGCTCGTCGCTGCGGATGGGCTCAGCCGGCAGGTTCTCGGGATCCTCTCAGGATCCTCTTGCCCAGCGTGCAGGGGTGCGAGCGAGGATGTCGGGCATGACGGCTCCCGAGCAGCGGATGACCGACCGCCGCGGCGGTGCGGTCCGGGGTCGAGCGACGGCGGCGACCGTCGCCATCCTCGCCCTCGCGGCCTGCGGCACGGGTTCGGACGGTGGCGCGGACGAGCGTTCCGCCGTGTCGACCTCGACCACCCGGGCGGCGACGGGGCCCACCGGCCCGACCGCCACGACGAGCACCTCGGCCCCGGCCGGCGCGACCGGGGCGCTGGCGCCGGCGTCCACCACGACGACGGTCCGTCCGGCGGCCGGGTGCACGGTGGGCACGACGACCGCCCGGTACCGCTCGCTCCCCGGCGTCGAGGCCCGGTTCACGAGCCTCGACGTGCACAACCCGAGGGGTGCGTGCGGCCTTCCGGTCTGGGTCTGGGTCCACGGTGGCGGGTACCGCATCGGCGACAAGGCCAACCAGATGGCGGACAAGGTGCGGCTCGCCGCCGAGCGCGGGTGGCTGCTGGTGAGCGTGAACTACCGCCTCACCGACCCGGCCGACCCGACCGCAGCGCGGTTCCCGGACCACTACGACGACGTGGCGGCCGCCGTCGCCTGGATCCGTTCGAACATCGCGCCCTTCGGGGGCGACGCGAACCGCATCGCGTTGTTCGGCCACTCAGCGGGTGCGGACATCGTGTCGAACGTCGCGGTCGTCCCCGCGCACCTCGCCGCCCACGGTCTCACGGCGGCGGTGCTCGACTGCGTGGGACCGCTCGACACCGCAGGGTTCGACAAGCCGGCGGCGCTCGCCACCGGTACGGCCGGCGCCGAGCGCGAGGAGGCGATGTGGGAGGCGGCGCTGGGCAGCGATCCGGACTGGCGGATGTCCACCTCGGCCACGCTCCGCATCGACCCGGCCCGGCGGGTCCCGCCGATGCTCGTGACGGTCCGGGGCGCACCGGCGAGGCGCGCCATCGCCGAGGGTCTCGCCGCCGCGGTCCGGGCTACCGGAGCCGAGGCCGTGGTCGTCGAGGCCCGCGGGCTCACGCACAACGAGGTGAACTCACGCATCGGTGCCGCCGGCGACACCGTGATGACGCCGCCGATCGTCGGGTTCCTGGATCGCTGCTTCGTCGGTTGAGGTGTGATCGGCTTCAGGCCGCGGCGCGCACCTCGCGCACGTTGCGCGCGATCTGCGCGAGGTGGTCGTCCCGGGTGCCGCAGCATCCACCCCAGACGTCGAGGTGCGGGTGCTGGCCGGCCCGGTCCGGACTGGCCCGGTCGTCGAGGCCGCCCATGAGCACGCCGAACCCGTGCCGCGCCGCGGTGTCGAGGGAGCGGCGATACATGTCGTCGAGGACGGCGACGGCCTCCGGGTCGTCGAGCAGCGGGAACACCGCGAACTCGGGGAGTTCGAACCCGTGCCGGTCCATGATCTCGGT
>JALRDW010000211.1 GCA_023262065.1 Acidimicrobiia bacterium
GATGCCCCCCCGGGCGAAGTGCCCGATGGTGGTCCAGACCTTCTGACCGTTGACGACGAACTCGTCGCCGTCGCGCACGGCGGTCGTGCGGAGGGACGCGAGGTCCGATCCGGCACCGGGCTCGCTGAACAACTGGCACCAGAGCTCCGAGCCGTCGAGCAGGCCGGGGAGCCAGCGCTCGTGCTGCTCGGGGGTCCCGGCCACGAGGAGGGTGGGGCCGGCCCAGCCGATCCCGATGGGGTTCATGGGCCGCGGCGCCCGGGCGGCGCGCAGTTCCTCGTCGATCGCGAGCTGGGCCGCGGGCGATGCCCCGCGGCCCCAGGGGGTGGGCCAGTGGGGGGCGACGTACCCGGCGGCGGCCATCCGACGGTTCCAGTCCGCCGGGAACGCGCCCTCGGGGGCCACCTCGGCGAGCAGGGACCGGACCTCGGCCCGCGCCGCGGTCGCCTCGGGGGACTCGGCGAGCGGTGCGGCCATGGCCCGAACCTAGGCCAGGCCGGGGGGATCGGGCCCGGCGCGCCCGGCCCGCACGGAATGGCCGTCCGTACTCGGGGGTGATCCGGACCGGTGCTCCGCCCCGTAGGCCACACTGATGCGCATCGAAGATCTCCGAGAGGCCAGCGACGCCAAGCTCGTCGTGGCGATCGGCCGGTACAGCCAGGAGGCCCTGGCCGAGGCCTACCGACGCCACGGCGGAGCCGCGTTCGGCCTCGCCCAGCGTCTCGTCGGGGACCGGTCGATGGCCGAGGAGGTCGTCCAGGAGGTCTTCCTCCGGCTGTGGAACGACCCCGACAAGTTCGATCCGGACCGGGGCACCCTGCGGTCCTACCTCCTCGCCCAGACCCACGGGCGCTCGGTCGATCTCATCCGCTCGGAGAGCTCCCGCCGCCGGCGCGAGGAGCGGGAGGCCCGGCTGAACGCGGAGTCCGGCTACGACCTCGAGCGCGAGGTCATCGACATGGCCGTCGGCGACCAGATCCGCTCGGCGCTCGCCACGCTCGCGGACGGCGAGCGCGAGGCGATCGAACTGGCGTACTTCGGCGGCCACACCTACCGCGAGGTCGCCGCCATGCTCGGCCAGCCCGAGGGCACGATCAAGAGTCGCATCCGGTCGGGCCTCACCCGACTGCGTGCGGCGCTCGTCGAGACGGGGGTGGTCGGCAGTGGCGCGTGAACGCACCCCCGCCGAGCTCGAGGAACTCCTCGGTGCCTTCGCGCTCGACGCGGTGGACGCCGAGGAGGCCGAGCAGATCGAGCGGTACCTCGAGACCCACCCCGAGGCGCGCGACGAGGTCGCGCAGTACCGGGAGACCGCGTCCATGCTGGCCTTCGCCGGAGCCGATGCGCCGTCGGGCCTGTGGCACTCGATCGTCGCGTCGCTCGAGGAGGAGCCGCCGCGGCTCGTGCTCCCGGTCGCCGACCCGACCGGCGACCTCCCGCCGTTGCGCATGCCGGGCATCCCGGTCCGTCCGGACGTCGTCGGACCCGAGGTGGCACCCGAGGAGGACCGACCGAGTGCGGCCCCGGTCGTCCCGATCGACGCGATGCGGTCGCGGCGCTCGGTGGGGATGCGGGTGATGACGGGTCTGGCGGCCGCGGCACTCGTCGTCGTGGCCCTGCTCGGCGTCCAGGTCGACCGTCAGGGTCGGCAGGTCGACGAACTCACCTCGGCGCTCGACCGGAGCGCGATCGAGAGCGCGGCGGCGCTGGCCGCCCGGACCCCCGGCGTCCGGACCGCGGAGATGACCTCGCAGATCGGCGGCCGCACGGCTCGCATCCTGCTGCTGCCCGACGGCTCCGGATTCGTGACCGAGTCGAACCTCGAACGGCTGCCCGCCGGGCGCACGTACCAGCTCTGGGCGCTCGTCGGTGACGAGGACGACCCGACGGCGATCTCGGCCGGTGTGCTGGGCAACTCGCCCTCGACCGTGCCGTTCCGGTTCAGCGGGTCGGCCTTCGGCTTCGCGATCACCGACGAGGCCCGTCCGGGCGTCGTGTCGTCCTCGCAGGCCCCGGTCGTCGTCGGCACGTTCTGACGCCCCGCCTCGGGATGCGGGCCGGCTCGACCGCACGGCCCCAGCCCCGGTGGGCGAGGATGCTCGGGTGAGCGGGATGCCAGCGTTCGAACCCGGGGGCTACGGCGTCTACGTCCACGTGCCCTTCTGTGCGGTCCGGTGCGACTACTGCGACTTCGCGACCTGGGCCGACCGCGACCACCTCGTCGACGACTACGTCGATGCCGTCGTGACCGACCTCGGACGTCAGCGGGCCGCCGGCGTGCCCGCCGCGAGCACCGTGTTCCTCGGAGGCGGCACGCCCTCGCTCCTCGACGGTTCCCAGGTGGCGAGGATCCTCGGCGCGATCGATCGGAGCGCCGGGGCCGAGGTGACCATCGAGTGCAACCCGGATGCGATCGACGCGACCCGCCTCGCGGCCTACCGCGCCGCCGGCGCCGACCGGTTGTCGTTCGGTGTGCAGTCGATGTCGGCGCACGTGCTGCGCACGCTCGGTCGCACCCACGACCCTGCGAACGTCGCCCGTGCGGTGGCGCTCGCGCGCGACGCCGGGTTCACGCGCATCAACCTCGACCTCATCACCGGCACGCCCGGCGAACACCTCGACGATTGGCGGCACACCCTCGACGCGGCGCTCGCGCTCGAACCCGAGCACCTGAGCGTCTACGCGCTCACGGTGGAGCCGGGCACCCCGTTGGGTCGACGGGTGGCGAGCGGTCGGGCACCCGATGTCGACGAGGACGCCCAGGCCGACGCCTACCTGCTCGCCGACGACCTGCTCACGGCGGCGGGGTACGAGTGGTACGAGATCTCGAACTGGTCCCGTCCCGGGGAGGAGTGCCGCCACAACCTCGGGTACTGGCTCGGTGGGGAGTGGGGCGCGGCCGGCTGTGCGGCGCACGGGTTCCGTTCGGGTCGGCGGTGGTGGAACGTGCGCACGCCGGAGCGCTACCTCGAACGGATCGCGGCCGGTCGCGATCCCGCGTCCGGTGACGAGGTGCTCGCCGCCGGGGCGGCCGCCGAGGAGGCCTTCGGACTGGCCCTGCGGACCCGGGCCGGGGCCCGCGTCGACCCCGCAGCCGGAACCGTCGTGGACGAGCTCCGCACCGGTGGCCTGCTCCGGTCGTCCGAGGATCGGGTCGTGCTCACCCCGCGGGGTCGCCTCGTCGCCTCCGACGTCACCGCCCGCCTCGTCCTCGCCGGGGGCGTGGCTCCGGCCTGAGCGGCACCGCGCCGCCGGGGAGGGCGGGTTGGCAGTCGGTACACTCGACTGCCAGCACTGATCGGTCGGACCCGGCAGCACCCGAGGAGGGTCGTGGACGTCGACGAACGGCGCGGCGAGGTCCTCCGGGCCATCGTCGAGGAGCACATCCAGACGGCGCAGCCGGTGAGCAGCCAGGCCGTGGCGCGATCGGCCGGGCTCGGGGTCTCGAGTGCGACGGTGCGCAACGACATGACGGCACTCGAGCGCGACGGGTACCTGACCCAGCCCCACACCTCCGCCGGACGGATCCCGACCGACCGCGGGTACCGGTACTTCGTCGACCGGTTCGCGGACCCGACCGCGGTCCGGGGTCTCCACGGTGAGCAGCAGCGCGCGGTGTCCGAGTTCTTCCGGGGCGCGCACGCCGCACTCGAGGACCTCCTGCATGAGACCAGCGGACTGCTCGCCCGCATCACCCGGCACGCCGCCGTGGTCGTCGGGCCGCCCACCGAGTCGGCCCGGGTCCGCCGGGTGGACCTCGTGCTGCTCCAACCGGGCCAGGTGCTGGCGATCGCCGTCCTCTCGAACGGCGCGGTCGAGCGCGAGATGCTCACGGTCGATCCCGATCTGTCGTCGGAACAGGTGGCAACGGCCGAGCAGGCGCTCGCGGCGGCACTCGTCGACGCCACGCTCCAGGTGCCCCCCGCGCCGCGCCCGAGTGGCGACCCGGCGGCCGACGGTCTCGCGGGCACTGCGCACCTCGCGCTGCACCGACGGGCCGAGGCGAGCCACGACCCGCTCTACGTCGGTGGGGCGAGTCGGATCGCGGCGGAGCAGGAGGCCTTCGCGACCGCCCGGTCGGCGGCGACGCTGCTCGAACTGCTCGAGCAGCAGGTCGTCGTCGTCTCGCTCGTGCGTGACCTCCTCGACCAGGGTGTGAGCGTCAGCATCGGGTCCGAGCACCGCATCGACGAACTGCGCGACTGCTCGCTCGTGCTCGCGCCGTACACGATCGAGGGCGAGGTGGCCGGGACCGTCGGGGTGCTCGGGCCAACGCGGATGGACTACCAGCAGGCGCTCGCCGCCGTCGCCACCGTGTCGGCGCAACTCGGCAACCTCCTCTCGCGCTGACGATGGATCCCTACGCGCTGCTCGGCGTCCGGCGTGACGCGACCCAGGACGAGATCAAGCGCGCGTACCGGCGTCTCGCGCGCGAGTGCCACCCCGACGCGAACCCGGGCGACGCGCGGGCCGAGGAGCGGTTCAAGGAGATCACCCGCGCGTACGAACTCATCGGGGACCCCGAGAAGCGCCGCCGCTTCGACACCTTCGGCGACACCGGCGGGGCCGGGGCCGGCGGGCCCGGTGATCCGTTCGGGTTCGGGGACATCTTCGAGGCGTTCTTCGGCGGGGGCGATGCGTTCGGGGGTCGGCGGGGTGGCGGCCCCGCCCGGGCGCCCGACGCCGAGGCGGTCATCGACCTCGACCTCGGTGAGGCCGCGTTCGGCGTGACCAAGCGGGTCGAGGTCGACCTGGCGACCGCCTGCGAGCCCTGCGCGGGCTCGGGCTGCGCCCCGGGCACCCACCCCGAGCGGTGCGGCACCTGCGGGGGGGCGGGCGAGGTCCGTCAGGTCCGGCGATCGATCCTGGGTCAACTCGTCACTGCCGTGCCGTGCTCGACCTGCCGGGGGCTCGGCACCGTGGTCCCGGACCCGTGCCCCACCTGTTCGGGCGGCGGCGTCGTGCGCGGGACGCGCACCCTCGAGGTCGAGGTGCCCCGGGGCATCGACTCCGGACAGCGGTTGCGCCTCAGCGGACGCGGCCCGGCGGCGCCGCGCAGCGGGACGCCGGGCGATCTCTACGTCACGGTCCGGGTGCGCCCGCACCCGACGCTGCGGCGCGAGGGCAACGACCTCGTGCAGGTGTGCCGCATCCCGATGACGAGCGCGGCGCTGGGGACGACCATCACGATCGCGACGCTCGAGGGCGAACTCGAGATCGACGTGCCGGCCGGCACCCAGCACGGGACGGTGTTCCGCGAGCGCGGCCAGGGTGTGCCGGTGCTCCAGGGCCGTGGGCGCGGCGATCTGCTCGTGCAGGTCGACGTCGAGATCCCGCAGCGCCTCACCGAGGAGGAGGCCGACATCCTGCGGGCGTTCGCGCGCCATCGGGGCGAGGAGATCACCGACGCGGCCGAGCACGGGTTCTTCTCGCGCCTCCGCTCGGCGTTCCAGTGAACCCGCAGTCCCGCTGGTGCGCGGCCACGCCCGCCGCCGCCCACGTGTTCGTGCACACCGACCGCCTCGCCGAGGACCTCCTCCGCATCGACGGGCCCGACGGTCACCACCTGGCACGGGTCCGCCGCCTCGGGCCGGGCGAGGTCGTGACGGTGGCCGACGGAGCGGGCCGCTGGCGGGCCGGTGCCGTCGAGCGCGTCGACGGCGACGCGCTCGAGATCCGGGTCGCGGGTCCCGTCGCGGTCGAGCCGGTCCCGCAGCCGGGACTCGTGGTGGCGTTCGCACCGACCAAGGGCGACCAGCCCGAGCGCGTGGTGGCCGCCCTCGTCGAACTCGGCGTCGACGAGATCCTCCCGGTCACCACCCGCCGCAGCGTCGTGCGCTGGTCCGGGGCCCGAGCGGCGAAGCAGGGCGAACGCCTGCGACGCGTGGCCCGTGAGGCGGCCGCGCAGTGTCGGCGGGCGACCCTGCCGCCGGTGGCCGATCCGGTACCCGTGGCCTCCCTGATCGGACGCGCCGGCCTCGTCGTCGCCGATCGCGACGGTGCGCCGGTCGCTGCGCTCGGGGTCCCCGACGGCACGTGGACCGTGCTCGTGGGGCCCGAGGGCGGACTCGACCCCGAGGAGGTCGCCGCGCTCGGCCCCTGCGCCCGGATCGCCGTGGGGCCGCACATCCTCCGTGCCGACACCGCGCCGATCGCCGTCGCGTCCGTGCTCGCCACCCACCGCCGGCCCTGATCGGGTCCGGTGTTGCCCGATCGGTCCGATCCGCGAGGGGGGTGGTCGGATCGGGCCGCCTCCTCTAGGATCCACGCATCGTCCGTCGGGTCCGGTCTAGGGTCCCCGGGCGGAGGGCGGTCACGGGCATGACCGCTGCGGGCGAGTCCATGGGGGCGATAGGACAGATGAGCGAAGCGGGAGTCGGGGAGCGGCTGCGGTCGATCCGACGCCAGAAGGGGCTCTCGCTCCACGATGTGGAGGCGCGGTCGCGGACCGAGTTCAAGGCCTCCGTCCTCGGCGCCTACGAGCGTGGGGAGCGGGCGATCTCGGTGCCCCGGCTCATGCGGCTCGCCGAGGTCTACGACGTCCCGCCCGACACCCTCCTGCCCCGGGAGGCCGAGGTCGAGATCGACCTCACCGAGGCCGAGGCGGCGAACAACGGCTTCACGATCGACCTCACCCAGCTCGCCGACATCGAGGACCCCGAGGCCGCGGTCCTGGCCCGGTACGCGGCCACGATCCAGCTGCAGCGGCAGGACTTCAACGGTCGCATGCTCACGATCCGCCGCGACGACCTGCGCGTCCTCGCCGCGGTCCTGGGGCGCCGGACCGAGGACCTGCCGCAGCGCCTCGAGCAGCTCGGCCTCCGGGCCAACGCCTGAGCGCCCACCCGGCGCCACGTCGCAGTACCCTCCGGACGACGTGAGCGCATCGACGACCCAGATCAAGGTCCTCGTCCCGGGGAACCACCTCATGGTGGACCTGCTCGGCCAGCGCGACGAGTTGCTCCGACTCGTCGAGTCGTCCTTCCCGGTGACGATCCACGCCCGCGGCAACGAGATCACCGTCGACGGCCCGACCGCGGAGGCCGAGCGGGTGGCCCGCCTCTTCGAGGAACTCGTGGTGCTGCTCGAGCAGGGCCACGAGCTCGACCGCGAGTCCGTGGGGCGTACGGTGCAGATGGTGAAGGACGACCAGCGCCCGACGGCGGTGCTCACGACCGAGGTGGTGAAGGGCCGCCGGACCGTACGGCCGAAGACCGCCGGTCAGAAGCGGTACGTGGACGCGGTGCGCGAGAACACGGTGACCTTCGCGATCGGACCCGCCGGTACCGGCAAGTCCTACCTCGCCGTCGCGCTCGCCGTGCAGGCGCTGCTGGCCAAGCAGGTCCAGCGGATCATCCTCACCCGCCCCGCGGTGGAGGCGGGCGAGCGGCTCGGGTTCCTGCCCGGCGACATGCTGGCCAAGGTCGATCCCTACCTCCGGCCGCTGTACGACGCGCTGTACGACATGCTCGAGCCCGAGGCGGTCGGACGGTTCATGGAGAAGGGCGTGATCGAGGTCGCGCCCCTCGCCTACATGCGCGGTCGCACCCTCAACGACTCGTTCATCATCCTCGACGAGGCCCAGAACACCACGGTCGAGCAGATGAAGATGTTCCTCACGCGGCTCGGGTTCGGATCGACCGTGGTGGTGACCGGCGACATCACGCAGGTTGACTTGCCCCGGGAGCGCCGGTCGGGCCTCGC